>NZ_LJOQ01000104.1:36444-70291 GCF_001672255.1 Anabaena sp. AL09 | reverse complement strand
TGTATTCTGGCTTTCAAACTATAATATTTTCAAGGTTCGGTGCGACTTTTGGCGTTGCTTTTGTTTCGCTTCGCTTCAGGCACTTATTTAATATATCGAATCTCCTTTGGTTTGTCAACTACTTTTTCAAACTATTTTGAAGATTGTTTTTTATTGCCTGAAAACTGCTCACTATGCTGGGTTTAGTCCACAATGGGTGAGGAATTGTTGACTCAAGGAAGAGTAGATAGTGAATTTTCAGTCGGTAATAGCGATATTGCATCAGTTTTGGGGACAGCGTGGCTGCTTGATTGCCCAGCCCTATGATATGGAGAAGGGCGCAGGTACTAAGAATCCCCATACTTTTTTAAGGGCTTTGGGTCCTGAGCCTTGGTCTGTAGCTTATGTTGAACCTTGTCGTCGTCCTACCGATGGACGTTACGGGGAAAATCCGAATCGGTTTCAGCATTATTATCAATATCAGGTTTTAATTAAGCCTTCACCGGATGATATTCAGGAAATTTATCTGGATTCTTTACGGGCATTAGGGATTCGTCCTGAAGACCACGATATTCGGTTTGTGGAGGATAATTGGGAAGATGCGACGGTAGGGGCTTGGGGTACTGGCTGGGAAGTATGGTTAGATGGGATGGAAATTACTCAATTTACCTATTTCCAACAATGTGGAGGTATTGATTGCCGTCCTGTGTCTATTGAGATTACTTATGGTTTGGAGCGGTTGGTAATGTATCTCCAGCAAGTGGAGGCTATTACTAAGATTCAGTGGACGGATAACATTACTTATGGTGATGTTCATCTTCAGGGTGAGATTGAACAGTGTACTTATAATTTTGAAGCGTCAAATCCTGAAATGCTGCTGACGCTGTTTGGTTTATATGAGCAGGAGGCTACTCAATTAACGGAACGAGGATTGGTTTTACCTAGTTTGGATTATGTGATTAAGTGTTCTCATGCTTTTAATTTGCTTGATGCTAGAGGGGTAATTTCGGTGACGGAACGGACTCGTTATATTACTAGGATTCGGCATTTAGCTAGGCAGGTGGCTCATTTATATGTTGAGCAAAGGGAAAAGTTAGGATTTCCATTGCTGAAAACTACTGTTGGGACGAGATAGAAAAGATAGAAATCTGAGTTGGCGTTACTAGGTTTAAACTGGTAACGCACAAAGTTCTTAGGACTTACGCACTGCACAAAATTGCCATGATATAAATGAACGAAATGGGAATCACTTATTGAGTAGGTGCGTCAGATATGGGAAATCTGTTTTTTGTCAAATTATTTGGTCTGACGCACCCTACAAGAGATAAAGTTCTATGATCTTAGGCAATGGGATTCTTATCTAGATTTTTCTCAATACCTTTAAGATACAAACCCATATCATGATCTTTGATACCATCAATACCGGGCTTGCCTAGATCTTCGATTGAGCCTTTGACTCTATCTTTAAATTGATTCCACCAGCGGATATCATGGTGGAGGTTTTTGGCTGCGTCAATATACAAGAATGTGCCGATATGTTTATATCCAAGAGCGCTGGGAGCAACACGAGTCACAATATCGTTGTTATGAACAAATCGGAAACTGGATGATTTGTATTTAAGATCAAAATTTTCAGCAAATTTACTATCTCCGGTGCATTGGTGACAAGTTAAGGAAAAGGGGAAATTGTCAAGGGTGGTATTTGTAGTGGTCAAAAACATGGGAAACTCAGTCTAGACAAGTAATTGAGCGATTGAGTCCAGCCATGACAACCAGTAAAAAAACCAACAGAGACCACGCAAAAAAGAAACAGCGACCAATGGTGGAAGATGAAGTAATAGCCAAGCAATTGGAAAGATTACTGACACCAGCGATTACAAATCAAGAAAATTACTACCGAAAACTAGGACTTAGAGAAAGGATACTGAATTTACCGTTGATGATGGCTGCGGTGTTAACCTTATTATGGCGAGACGTAGCCGGGGTCAGAGAAATGACAAGAATGTTAGCTAGAGACGGTTTCTTGTGGTGTAATCCTACGAAAGTTAGTCAACAAGCTGTATCACAGAGATTTTTGACATTTCCATCGGAATTATTTGAAAAAGTATTTAAAGATTTATTGCCTAGTTTGAGAACAGCTTGGCACAGTAGAAATAAACGTCCCTTGCCAGAAAGTATTCAATTTACTTTATCAAGATTTGAAAAAATTTGGATAGTAGACGGATCAACATTGGAGGCATTGTTTAGGAAATTACAAAGTTTAGAAGAAGCTCATTATGGACAATTAGCAGGAAAAATGAGTACGGTCATTGATTTAATGACCAGATTACCTGTAGAGATTTGGTTTGAAGAGAATCCTAAAGCTTCTGATACTAAACTAGAAGAAACTATTTTAAATTTAGTGACAGAAAATACCTTGTTATTGTTGGATAGAGGGTTTTATCACTTTAATTTTTGGCATCAATTAATTGAAAAGAAAGTTGACTTTATTACCAGAATAAAGAAAGGAGCAGCAATCAAGGTAGAAGAAATATTTACAGATAGTTATGGATTGCGAGACCGGAAGATACGTCTTGGTTCTGGCTCAAAAAAGACTCCGTTTATAACCTTACGTTTGATTGAAGTGCGGTCAGGAAAAACATGGCATTCCTATTTAACCAGCGTGTTAGATCCTAATGTTTTACCTCCTTAGAGGGTGTTTGAAAAGTTATAGTTGATGTATTTTTTATTGTTTCCCCCCTTTACAAGGGGGGACTAAGGGGGGTAGCAATGTGATGAAAATTACGGAATACCACTTTTCAAACATCCTCTTATGTGGTAGCGGATTTATATCGGCGACGTTGGCGGATTGAAGATGCTTTTAATATAGTAAAAAGACTCTTGGGGTTAAGTTATTTATGGACGGGTTCAATTAATGGAATTAAATTGCAGATTTGGGCAACTTGGATATTTTATGCGGTTTTAGTCGATTTAGGTGATGCTGTAGCTGACGAACTTTCTCTCCCCTTTGATGATATTTCATTAGAAATGATTTATCGTGGTCTTTATCATTTTACAAGGGCTCATCAAAAAGGTAAGGCAACCGATCCTGTTAAGTATTTTGCTGACCCTCAAAATCGAGATTTAGGTATTATCAAACAGAAACGAAAACCAAATGTTAAGTTAATTGTCGCGCCTTTTCCTGATCTCCAGCGGGGGTCTGACGAGTTTTTTTTCAATAATTATCCAAAAACCGCTTGACAAAAGACTTACAGCCTTAACTTGTCACCAATGCCCAGGAATGCTGGAAGGTACTGATATAGATGACATAAACGCACATTTCCCGAAGGTCTTGGAGAGTCTTAATGTCTAATATTCCCAATTCTGGTTTGAGAATGGAATGTGCCGTCAAATCCTTGGACATGGCTGTAATTTCCGACCAGTATTCTTGAATACCAGCTTGATTTTGATCAAAAAAGTCCTTGACGTATTTATTAATGATCTTCCACATAGCGATCGCGGCTCGATCATAATGATTATTAGCCACATAATCGGGTAGTGTGCTTTTTCTAGAACTCCAGTTCCGGTAAGTGAGGGTTTTCAATTCTGCTACCAGAATACGTTGAGTGTCCTGAATATTGAGGACAGTTAGTTGGGGAACAACACCTTCATTCCCTTCTGTACCAACCAGTTCCGCTAAACCTTGTTGATTAATGGATAGTAAGCCCTCAAAATGTGGCTCTAGCAATTCAATGATCGGGCTATTGACCACATTGCGGTAATAAGCCATTGCATATTGATCTATATTCAGGTGAGTACCACCCAAATGAGCAACAGTTTCATGTAGAACAAACTCAGCACAGCGGAAGAGTTTTTTAGCCCATTCCCAATCCTGATCACGGGGAGTAAGATTCTTGACTTCCCTCTCTCCGTGAAGGATAAATTCAATGGAATGGACTTGAAGTTGCTGACCATCCAGACAGAAACGAGCTTCAATAAATCTGGGTAGAATACCATTGGCATCAACAGTTACATCACTAAAATCATAACGAATAAAATACTGCCAAGGCTTATTTTCTACCCGTTTCAGCTTACCAGGGCTGAAACCATTCAGACGACGCTCCACAAAAAATTCATCACTAAATTTATCAGGACGCAGACGAGTAAGATTGGGTATCAGGTAGGGAACAGCATTAAGTTCAGTCCCCCCACTTTTGAGATTGGGGGCAGTGATAATCGGCCGCACTAAACCTATACCATACACACTGCATTTAAAGTTGTACTGCCATTTGAGGCTGGGTAGGACAGTGGGAGGCAGGGGTTTGCTGACATCAAAGGTGGGGATATCCGCCGCATAGATGAATTTTTCTTGATTTGCCTTTCTTTCTTCCGCAACAGTCATGTTTAATACCTCTAAAATCTGTAAATTACTTAACAAATCTCCTAAATACTGATACTCATCATCAGCTTATCGAGGGGAAGTCCTGGTTCAATTTGAGCGCGTTGGTTCCAAATCGCATCTTTGAGATCAGCAGGACCGACATCCATGATCAAGTTGCAACGAACCAATATTCAGGTGGAGACGACCCAAGTGTATTCCTGTTTCGTGATAGAGAAATTCGGTACAACGGAACAGTTTTTTAGCCCATTCCCAATCTTGATCACCAGGGCGTTGGGTTTTGACTTGGGTTTCACCAAAGAGGGTGTATTCGATAGAGTGAGGAGTGAGTTGTTGCCCTTCTAAACAGAAACGAGCCTCAATTAATTTGGGCAAAATGCCGTGATCATCAATTTTTTGAATGCCACTCATGTCATAGCGGATGACATATTGCCAGGGCTGATTTTGCACTCGTTTGAGTTGACCGGGGTTAAAACCATTAAGACGGCGTTCTACAAAAAATTCATCACTGTATTTATCCAGACGCAGACGGGTGAGGTTTTCCGGGGCAGTTGCAATCTGTTTAGGTGGTAATTTTGCGGGAATTTTACTAAAGTCGCCGGCATTTTCGACCAATACCTGGCGCATTAAGACATCCTTGGTTGCTCCTCCCAAACCATAAGCTGATTGATAGAAGTTAGCCAGCCAGCGGGGTGAGGGGTGGACTTCAGACGGCAGCGGTTTAAAAGCGTCTAAAGCCCGAACATCACCAATTTTGCCAGCATAGCTAAATTTCTCTTTACGGCTGAGAATGGCTACTGGTAATTTAGATTTGCTCCAAGTCGCGCCGGAAATAATCCCAAAGTTGTCAGAAAAACAAGAATCGTAAGCAATCTCAGTTGCACCCTTGTCTAATAACCAATAGCCAACTAAGCCCGGTTCAATGGACTCTAACCGGCGAGACATATTGGCTTGAATTTGGGCAGAAGTGCGGGGGATATTCCAAATGCGGAGTTCTGCTAGTTGACCCGCTAAATAGGAATTCGCGGCATAACTTCTGCCAATTAATAGGTCTGCTTCAGCGTTATCAGCGATCGCTCCTTCCAGTGGAACTGCGCCTTGGGACTGGCCATTTACAAATAGTTCAACCTGCTGGTTACTGACAACCGCAGCTAGGTGATACCAACGTTATAGGGCGATTTCTGTCTTGGTAGTTCCCCCTACAACCAGATTAGTTTTATCTTTTGTAGAGTAAGTAAATACTGGTAGTTTTGTAGTTTCGTTAATAGAAAGACCATAGAAAATGGCCGCTTTATTTAGAGGAGGTTGACCGGGTTTATCTGGTTCGGCAGGATTATATTGCTTCGTCAAAATTGAACCACCTTTGTAGGCATAGTAGCTCACAATTCCATTGTTGTCTTTTAACTGTTGGATATAGATAGAGATTTCTGCTTCTCTGCTGGTTTGCGCCCATGCTTTATTTATCGGTACTACAGATAACCATAAGCAAGAGAAAGAAACGGCACTTACAGCTAATAATCTTTTCAACTTTTTCTTGCTCATTAGTTTGCCTCACTGTAGTAATTTTTCAGTTAGATGCTTTTTTGTAGCCTACCCGCTTTAAGGGAATTTATACAGTGTAACATAGCATTTGAGTAAAATTGCTGGCACATTTGAGATTAATCAATGTGAATCTCACGACGAACTAGATTTTCTCTTTCCTGAACTTACCCGCATTCATCATCATGATTTAGTGATCATCGAATCATGGCAAAATCATGTAGATTGGGTAAAATCTCTACCTCCAGCCGAATTAAAACTTTTAAATAGTGCAGATTTTCATAATTCCGAAATTACCCAAACTATCACTAATTCAGAAATACCAGCAGAACAAATCAGCTACGAAAACATCGCCGAAAAATCCCATTTTTATTCCTTACGTGATCAATTATTATTTATGTTTGCGCCAGAATTACGCCGGGAATATGAAAATTATGTGAGTCAACAAGCCGCAAATTCTGGATATAGAACCTTAGTTACATCTAATTTACAACAAGCCTCAGATTTAACTGTTGCTAATCTTTTTCACTATTTTAATATTAGAGATGAATCACAGGAAGATGAGTCAAAAGTTAGTTAGAATAAACCCAACATCACAAGACAATCTAAAATTATGACCTATACCCCAGTAAAACCACTCACCTTTGAGCAATTTTTAATTGAATATGGGGACAATACTCGCTATGAACTAATTGACGGAGAACTAAGAGATATGGAACCAACAGGACCCCATGAAGAAGTTGCTGGAAATATTGCCGGGAGAATTTACACTGAGATTATTCATAATAATTTAAACTGGTTGATTCCCAAAAATTGCTTAATTAAACCCTTCGCTGGGTCAGCTACAGCACTCCGTCCAGATGTAATTGTCTTAGATAAAGCAAAACTTAATCAAGAACCACTTTGGCAAAAAGAACCAGTAATTTGCAATGGTAATACCATTAAATTAGTTGCTGAAGTTGTGAGTACAAATTGGCAAGATGATTATGCCAGAAAAATAGAAGAATATGCCTTTTTGGAAATACCAGAATATTGGATAATAGACTTTCGGGCATTAGGGGGAATTCAATTTATTGGCAACCCTAAACAACCGACATTAACAATTTGTCAATTAATTAATGGGGTCTATCAACAAGAAAAATATCGTTTAGAAGATAGTATTTTTTCTCCTCTATTTCCAGATTTAAAACTTAAATTAGATGACATCATGCCATAAAATTGTAGGTTGTATTTGTGGGTTGGGTAGAACAAAGTGAAACCCAACAAACCCGAATACAAAAATGAAAATAAAATGTTGGGTTTCGTTCCTCAACCCAACCTACATAATAATAAAGACCACTATGGAAAACGGCATATTTAAACCCCACTTTTTGGTGTTGCTGTGGGAGTTGGTTTATTTTCCTGGGGTAATACTTGTTTAGCGGCATTTTCAGCAGCTTGTTTAAACATTGGTTCTAACTTATCACGCCAATATTTAATATTCGGGAGCTTTTCAGGATGATCTCGATAAGCTAAAACTTCATCCCATTTACCATTATCAATGGCTTTATTAATATCCTTAGCTAAAGCCTCAGCTTTTGCCCAATCATTCTGCCATTGATTAACAGTATCCACCGTTTCTTGAATTCCAGAAATAGCATTTCCTGAAGTGGATTGTAGTAAAGAAATTGCTCCTTGTAAATCTCCTGATTCAAATTTTTCTCTAGCTTTTGCCACAGTTTTAGATTTATCTTCAGTAGCGGACGGAGTTGGTTTGGGTGCAGAAGTTTCCACAGCAGGTTTTTGTGAAACTTGAGGAACAGGAAGGGATGCAATTAAAGAACTATCATCTACAATTTGAATAGCTAAACCTTTGTCACGTCGGCAAGAAATCCATGTTTCATTATTAGAAATAATATCAGAATGCGCCCAAGCCAAGCGACCAGATGAAAGTTTAATTTCTACCCAGCCGCGATTTGTGCGCTTACCCGTCACCTCAAATTTACTAGCTGCACCCAAGGTCTTCAAAATATTATCAGAATTAATCGCACTAGGTTCAGAACGAATATTAGAATTAGCCGCAACTACAGCCAGACAATTATTTATTAATTTGGTCTTTTCTCCTGTCCAATTACCAGTTAAATTCTGTAGATTGGGATATATATTTGTAAATAAAGCCGCTACACCACCTACTAATAATATGCCAATTAATAAAGGTAAAGGATCAGGTTTATTAGATTCTTGAGGAATATATTGTTGTTGAGGGGCAGGTTGAGAAGGAACACGATTAGCGGGAGAAACCGCCATTGTTTTCTGTATAAATCTGGAAGCTAGGGGTGGTGGAGATTGATAAATAATTTGAGGAGATAGGGAAGGTTGGGATAGTTCCGGGGTGATATTCACCAAGTCTCGACAAGCTTGTAAGGCTTCCGTTGCTGTTTGATAGCGTTCTTTGAAATGATAACGCACCATCTTCGTTAAAATTGCGACTAACTCAGGATTAACAGGAATTAAATGCTGCCAGTTAATTTCCCCTGTATCTGGATCTTCTTGTAATTGACTAACTGGGACTCCCGTTAATGCTTGAATAGCAATAATCCCCAAAGCGTAAATATCGCTATTAGGTCTAGGCTTACCTTGTCCCTGTTCTGTAGGCATATAGCCAGGCGTGCCAATAGCTACCGTAGCCGTTTGTTGTCCGCCCACCACAACCAAAGGGGAGCGTAGTTGTTTAACTGCGCCAAAGTCTACTAAAACTAATTTACAATCAGCCTCACGGCGAATAATATTATCTGGCTTAATATCGCGGTGAATCACACCTTCTTGGTGAACAAACTCTAAAATACTCAAAATTTCCAACAGCATTTGCATAACTTGGACTTCACTCCAAGGCTGTCCGGGAATGAGTTCTTCACTCAGAGTGTGGCCGTCAATAAATTCTTGGACTAAAAAGAATTCTTGATTTTCGTCAAAATAAGCTAAAAGCCTGGGTATTTGGTCATTGTTGCTCAATTTCTCTAAAGTTTCTGCTTCGCTATTAAACAGGCGTTTAGCAGTAACAAAGATGTTAGGGTCAGAATTAGCCGGTTTCAGGTGTTTAACCACGCAGATGGGGTTGCCTGGCCGTCTGGTATCTTGGGCAATATAGGTTTGACCAAATCCCCCTGTCGCCAAGACGCGAATGACTTGGTAGCGATGATCTAGTAATTTGCCTATCATAATTTCCCTCCCCAGCTTTACAGCTTAAATTTTCCTGCTAGTATTGACACTCTCAGGTCTAAAGACACTGAGATTCTTTAATCAACGATATGACTTGCTCAGACAGGATTTCTCCAGTCTGAATAGAGGTCTTATCTCCTAAAGCGTTGCTCATGTCTAGCATGAAAGTTCCGGTATGCCCTACCGTACTCAATCCTCGACTCAGGATATTTCTAGCCGCATTTTCATCTCTATCCATCACACAACCGCATTTACAAACGTGCGTTCTAGTGGATAGCGTTTTCTTAACAACTTCACCACAGCTAGAACATTCCTGGCTAGTATATTGCGGATTTACCGCCACCGTGACTCTCTTAAATACTTTCCCAAAGTATTCAAGCCAGACACGAAACTGATACCAGGATGCGTCATTAATAGACTTAGCTAAACAATGATTTTTCACCAGATTTTTAATTCTCAAATCTTCATAGGATATCAAGTCGTTGGACTGAACTACGCACCGTGCTAATTTCACAGCATGGTCTTTACGTTTCCTACTTATTTTGAGGTGGCGTTTTCCTAAAATCTGTCTAGCTTTGCCTCGATTTTTTGAACCTTTGACTTTTCTGGAAACGCGACGTTGTGAACGTTTAAGAACCTTTTCTCCAATACGCAGAAACTTAGGATTCTCAATCATTACGCCATTAGAGTCGGTGTAGTATTCTTTTAATCCTACATCTAATCCAATTGTATTTCCTGATGGTTCTACATTTTCTTGACGGTTGACATCAATACAAAATTGACAATAATAACCGTCAGCCCGTTTTACCAATCTTACCCGTTTTATTTGGTTGATTTGGTAGAAGTGGAGGTTACGAGTCCCTTTGATTTTTAATCTGCCAATACCTTTTTTGTCGGTGAAAGTGATGGATTTACGATTATCCGCAAGCCGCCATCCTGATGTTTTGTATTCAACAGAACGACAATCTTTTTGAAATTGAGGATATCCCTTTAACCCAGGAATATTCTTCTTGCAGTTATCATAAAACCGAGAGATAGAAGACCATGCTCTTTCAGCACTAGCTTGTCGCGCCATCGAATTAAGTTCATTAGCGAACGGAAAATTAGCAGCTAAGACAGAGCAATATTTCTGCAAGTCATTTTTGCCTATATCTAAAACATCCATCCATAGCCGAATACAGCTATTACGAACGAATTGGGCAGTACGAATTGCATCATCTATTGCTGTTAACTGAACTGATTTTCCGTAAACTTTAAACTCAAAAATTAGCATTATTCCTACCTCCAATCTTATGCTACTATTTGTGGTATAAGATTGTCAATATATTTAGCAGTACAAGATTGAAGGCAGTTAAAACCGCCCGTGTCGCTTATATCTCAGGGCTGAAGCCATGGTTCTTGAGCTTGTCGAAGGACTGAGCTTTACGCTGATCGGATACTTCTGTAAATATCTCCAAATTTCTCTTTCTGAAATCAGGTATCTTGAGAAAAGATTTAAATTAAAAGTATAGTTTTTTCATCGAACCAAATTGTTAATTTTACTATCAGTATCCTTATTTACTAGCTATGCCACCTAAGATAACTAATTCTACCTCATGGCAACAAGCTGAAATCTTGATGCAACCTGCTTTTATTCGCGTGATTGATAATCTTCGCAAGCAGTTGGATATATCTGACTGGAAAGGGACTTACCAGGATGTGTTGACTTGGCCTGCTAACACTACTGATGAAACTAAAGCCTTGGTAACTCAGTTGGTGCAAGAAATGGAAACCGCAACACCAATACAAGTAGAAGAAATTAGAAAAACTCTGGCTAGTTTGCCTATGCCCCACCCGGGATATCACTTGCTTTTACAACGTCACGGGGAACAAGTCAATATAGATTTGTGGGATTTGTGTTATCAAGTATGTTTTCTGAATTATAGTCCAGAGAATACAGCGGTTGATATTGATACTAGCTTAATTGATGAATATGGCGATGTGGATTGGCAATATTTAGAAAATAAAACTCAGATATTGGTGGAACAGGTTTTCGCTAGTTTAGCAATATTAGGCGAATAGAATATTGCTCCGCAACGCCAAGGGCGAACACTGCTACACAAATAAAGTTCGCACAGGCGGACTAATTTAAACAATAATCCTGTTAATCCTTAAATCCTGGACATCCTGATTCTGACAAAATACTCATTAATATTTCCTATGAGATTGATTTCTGAACCACCAATTGCGGTCAAAATTCAAAAGATGAAACAACGGGTGCGGTGGCAGCATTCGAGTATTCTACAGCAGGGCATTGACCAAACCTGCATGGTAATAGATGATGGCAACTCAGACAGTCCAGAATTTTCGTTTATGGTGATGGGTGATACTGGGACTAAATCCTATTCTGGACACCATCCCCAACGAGAAGTTGCCAAAATGATGTTAAATCATGGTGATGATTGCCGGTTTGTGCTGCACACTGGTGATGTGATTTATATGGTGGGTTCTCGTGAATATTACCCAGCCAATTTTATTGAACCTTATCGGGAATTTTTGGTAGGCGGTCATCAACCCCAAGATATCACTTATGATCAAATGGTATTTCAGTTGCCAATTTTACCAGTATTGGGTAATCATGATTACTATGATGTGCCTTTATTGTATCGGTTGCTGACTGGTCCAACTTTGCCTTTGCGGCGGATGTTTCGTTATAAAAATATTGAAATTGGTTGGCATGGATCAAATCAAGGTGATGCTTATGCTAGAGCATTTTTAGATTATTTGGCGGAAGTTTCTCCAGCGGAGTTAGAACAGCATTTAAAACAGCATTACACCGCTAAAACTGATATGGGTCGGTGTTTGCGTTATCAACCGGGAAGTTTTACGCGTTTACCTAATCGCTATTATAATTTTTGTTACGGTGGGATTGACTTTTTTGCCTTAGATTCTAATACTTTCAATACTCCAGATCCTTTACCTCATAACCAAGCTGGGGATAATTTCCGTCGGGAATTAGAAACCCGTCGTCAAGAAATTGATCAAGAAGAATTACGGATGTTGACGGAGTTTGACAAGCTGAATCCCGAAAAACCTGATCAAGCGGAATTATTGGCGGAACTTGGTGCTAAATTAGACCAAATCAATGAAGTGAAAATTGATATTGAAAAGCAATTGGCATCTCACACCAATACTAATGTTGATTTTGAACAATTGGCGTGGTTAAGAGATAGATTAATTGCATCTTGGCATAATTCCGCAGTCAGGGGACGGGTAATATTTTTACACCATCCACCTTATGTTACAGAAGGAAGTAAATGGAATCAAGGACAGACTTTAGCTGTCCGTCATCGTTTACGGGAGGTTTTCGATGAGGTGGCGAAAAGTTTAGGTAATCTCACTCAGGAACACCCGGTAGTAGATATAGTATTTAGCGGACACGCCCATTGTTTAGAACATTTGCGGACAGTTAATACAGGACACGCAGATTCTCATATTAATTATATTATTTCTGGTGGTAGTGGTCGCGGTCCTCGTCGTCAACGCCAAGAAGGGGGAGAATTAATGGAAACCTTTACCAGCAATAATGATCTTTCCATTCGCAAGGTTGCAGATTCGCTGTTGTATGTGGGACGGAGTGGTAGCGGTTTTGAGAGTAAAAAACCTTATTCTTGTGTGCGGGTGGATGTGTTGGAGGGTTTTCCGGCTAAGTTTATGATCACACCTTTAGTTACAGAGTTAGTTGAGGGTAAATGGTGCGAACGTCAATTAAAACCTTTGATAATTTAATCTTTGTATTTGTAGTGATATCCTATGTGAAAAACCGCAGATTAATTCATTCCTGCGGTTATTAACGAAAACTCTAGGCTTGAGGAATCAAATTGGTGGTTTTATTCACATTATCCCAAACTATCCAGTTGATATTATTGGCTAAATCATCGGCTTGATTGGTAACTTTAAAATAGAATTTGTCACCGTTTTTAAACTGCACAGCAAAATCAGCATTTTGGGCAAAAACAACTATAAAACCCCTATCCCGTAAGCAATACATTGCCCAATTTTTTAAGGATTGTTTCTGGGGTTCGTGGGGAATTGGTGGATTAGCAATTACGTCTGCAATGACTTTTAAAATTTTTTCCATTTTTGGATTTAATCAGGATCACAACGAATTTCAATCATAAACCCATCGGGGTCATAAAAGTACACTCCTCTACCAGTGGGACGGGTAACGGGTCCATAAGCAATAACTAAATTATTTTCTGTAATTACTGCTAATGCTTGATCAAATAATTCTGGATCAATATCAAAGGCTAAATGATATGCTCTAGTAAAGGACTTACTGGGATCTGGATTTGGTGGTAATAATTCTGGTTCTCCAAATAAGTCTATAATTGTGCCGTCGGGAGTGATGAAATTAGCGACTTTACCAGCATTGACAAGTTCTATTAATGTGGCGGGTATTTCTTCTCCTCTGAGTTCGTGTAAGCCTAAAATCTGACCGTAAAAATGGCGAGATGCTGCCATATTTTGGACGTTAAAGGCGATATGATGAACTTTGCGAAGGTAGCCAGTGGGAATACTTTTTTGAGAAATCATCATCCCGAAATTTAGAATCTATGGATTTAAAATTATCTGCAAATTGAGAATAAAGCCAGGTAAAATATCTTCACCAGAAAGTATTGGTGGGTTGTCAAAATCAAAGTTTAAAACTTCTACATCTTTTCCGTAACAATAAATTTCTACCGAGGGGGTTTGTGGATCAATTAACCAACCTAAAAGTGCGCCATTATTTTGGTATTCTCGCATTTTAGTGCGTAATTTTTCTAAACTATCAGTTTCCGAGCGCAATTCAATCACAAAATCAGGACAAAGGGGGGGAAACCGTTTTTTTTCTTCTTTACTTAATGCCTCCCAACGTGCTAGTTTTACCCAAGCTGCATCAGGACAGCGATAAGCACCACTGGGTAATTTAAACTCTGTAGAAGAATCAAATACTTTGCCTAATTTAGTTTGACGATTCCATACACCCAGTTCTATATTAATATCTGAGTTCCTAATTCCGCTTTCTCCACCTGTGGGGGGCATAATAATTAATTCTCCGGTTTGGGTAAGTTCTAATTGCCAAGGTTCGTTAGCAATGCAAAGTTGATAAAACTGCTCATCTGTTAAATTTACTGCGGGAGGTATGTTTAAGGTGAGGGTTTCCATAGATTTTGCTTAAAGAGGCTAGTTTTATTATCAGATAAAATTCATGAAAATTCAGAAAAATTTAGGTTAGGCGATCGCTAAAATTGACCCCAATGATATAGTACAATACCGATCCAATACTGCTCGGTTAAGCCTCGAAAAGTCATTATATTGTAGGTTGGGTTGGGTCACGTAAACGTTCGCGGAGCAATCGGAACGAAACCCAACGAAATCCTTGGTAATGTTGGGTTTCGCTGTCGCTCAACCCAACCTACATTTCCTTAACTATTTCTTCCTTTGCGTCTTTGCTTCTTTGCGTCTTTGCGCGAAACTTCAATAAAAATCATTGTAAAAATGGTGGGTTAAGCTGTAATTAACCCCCCCTAAAACTACCTCCTATATTCATCCCCACAATCACCAATTAACTGATACAAATCTCGTGACTGTTGAGAAACTGCATCTATTTTCCCTATATCCTCAGCATCTAAATTAAAACCAAACACCTTAGCATTATCTGATAAATGTTCCGCAATTCCTAATCTAGCACCGACAATTACACCCCCGACTGCTGGCTGATTTAAAATGTAATTTACAGCCACATTAGCAATACTCGCTTGATGTTTATCAGCGATTTGTTTTAGGGTATCTAGTAACTCTTGAAATAATCTCCAACCACCCCAATTAGCAATCATTTGTTTGTATTTTCTCAAGCTAGTGGTGTTGATTTCTGAGCTTTTTGGTTCTGGTTTATCTAAATATTTTTCTGATAATAAACCACCGCAAACACTACCATAGGCAAATATTTTGATATTATGATCTTGACAGAATTTAACCATATTTACTTGTGGTCTTCTGTCAACTAAGGAAAACTGGACTTGATTAGAAACAATCTTGATTCCTGCTTCGGTGATAATTTGCAAATGTTCCGTATCAAAATTAGTTAAAGCTAAATGTTTGATCTTACCCTCATCTTGCAATTCTGCCATATATTTGAGAGCATCTAAATAATTAGAGTCTCCATATTCCCACCAATGGAACTGCATTAAATCTAATGATTTAACATCCATTCTTCTCAAAGAAATATCAATATTGTCCTCGACCAGTTTTTTTGTCATCTTCCCAGCACGAGGAACCCATTTTGTAAAAGCTTGAATATTATTTACAGCTTCTTCTCCACGAGTCGCAATTAATTGACGACGAAATTCACCAATAAAATCTTCTGCTGGTCCATAATGATCTGCTAAATCCCAGGTTGTAAAACCAGCATCTACATATTGAAACATAGACTCAATAGCAGTTGTGGGGTTAATGCGTCCATGTCCTCCCGAAACTTGCCACATTCCATTTAAAATTCGGCAAATTTTCAAATCTGGGGTAAATTGTAAATAGCTTTCTTGAGGTAACATCATATTTTTTATATTGTTATTTCCAGTCTTTTTCTGCTTGTTCCAAAACATAAGCCGCAACTTTTTGAATTTCTTCTGTTGTCAATCTTTCTTTATAAGCTGACATATTATTTTTACCATTAGTAACAATGGTTGTAATCGCTGCTAAAGAATCCATTCTATATTTTTTAAGGGCATTCTTTTTGAGGTTTTTACCCCGTCTAATAATGTTTCCTCCATTAACATGACAACCAGCACAATGGAAACTAAAAATTTCTGCACCATTTCCTGCATCTAAAGCATTAGCAGGTAAGGTAAAATTGATAGTCCACAAGCAAAATGTGCATAATATCAATATTATTACGTTTTTCATAAAGCTTCAAAATCAGAAATGAAGCCGACAAACTTTGTACATTCTCCTTGAAAAGATTCTGCTTCGCTAACATCTTCAATTTTATAAGACATGATGCGTTTTCCATCTGGCATTTTTTTAGAACCAATCAATTCAGCTTGGTAATTTCCTACCATTTTCTTAAATTCAACACCGTACACTTTCCAAGCTTCACCATCACAAGTGATATTTACCTGCCACATAATTAGAATCTAGTTATTGGTCAATATTGATTATTTCATAAATTGGCAACATTTAACTAAAAAAATCAAAAATTCAGGGATATTGTGATTAATGTACTTTAAACTACCTGGAGATAGATATGATTTTATATCTTTAGAGGGTGTTAATAGCAAAAATATCTCGCCATACTGAGTGTAAGTGTTGTATGAGATTTGCATTTAATATGAATAAAAACGTGAAAGAACAAATTCAATTAGATTTACGCCAAGCTCAAGAAACAGGACAATTAAAATCTGAACGGATTCGGGAAATTGTGAAATCTGCTGTTTCTCAAGTAGGTTCTGAATTTCAAGAAGGTTCTCATGAATTGCGTAATTTAGTTAATGATGCTATTTCTACCGTCGTTGATAATTTGCAAGAAAAAGGTAGTGAATTTAAAGAAGGAGTGGTAGCTTCAATTGAAGGTGCTATGGAAGCTATCAGTCTGAAAAAACACTCGGCTATTGTCAAAACCCAAACCGAAATTAAGCAGCTACAAGCTCAATTAGATCGGGAAGAAGAAGAATTACAAGCAGAAATTGAAGGAATTTTAACCAAGATAGTCGAAACGAGTCAAGATAAATCAGCAGATACAAAAATTGCGATTGATTCAGCAATTGATTCTATCAAAGATAGTGAAGAAATCGGATTATTAAAGAAACGCTATGCACAATTACAAGCACAATCAGCAATTGTCAGAGCAAATTTATCTGCACGTTATAGTGGAAGTGATCAAGAGGTACAGGATTATTTAAATGAAGCAAAACAATGGTGTGATAAATCCCATCCCAAAGCCGAATCTATCACAGCACAAGTAAAAGAAAGTTACTCAGTTCTAGAAAAAAAATTGACAGACGCAGGTGCAGTTATAGCAAAGAAAGAACGTCAATTAAAACAAACTTTACGCGAGTTACTTTTAGCAACGGCTGATTTATTCAAAGATAAAGATATTCGTGCTTAAAGACTAACTATCCTTTAGATCCCCGACTTCTCTAAGAAGTCGGGGATCTTGTTATTGTTACATACTTAATAAGTACCTTCCTCTCTATTCATATTTTCTTCATGCTTGACAATTACCCAAACTGCATGAATGCTACCAGGAAGCCAACCAAGCAAAGTCAGCAAAATGTTAATTAACAAAGTTGGACCAAATCCAACTGTGAGAAAAACTCCCAAGGGGGGTAAAAATAACCCGATAAGTATCCGTAATAAGTTCATGGATATTTCCTAGTTTTTAAATTGGGTTTACCTATTGACTATCTTGTAATTCAAAACCTTTTTCTGCGAAGTATTTACTGAGAAAGGTATTAGCTAAAGAAAGAACTACAGGACCGAGAATAAAAGCAATTAATCCTTGAACTTGAAAACCTGGAACTAAAACTGATGCTAACCAAAAGCAAATTCCGTTAACAATGAGGGAAAAACCCCCCAAGGTCAGATATGTCAAAGGTAAAGATAAGATATTGATAGTTGGTTTAATTCCACTATTAATTAAACCAATCACAACAGCAGCAATTAAAGCTGCGGGGAAATTAGCAATATCTACACCAGGAACAACTAAATCAACAATCAGCAAACTTAAAGCTGTAGCGAGTGCGATGAAAAAATATGACAACATTTTTTACCTCAGTAACAGCATTCTCTGTGCTAATCCTATTTTCAAAGATAGATTCATGTTTGACATCTTTTCTTGGGTATAATTCTTATCTATCTGAGGTTAGAGTTAGTTTTTTTCACGCAGAGTTGCAGAGTCTCAGAGAGAATTATTGTTTGATTCCTTTCATTGATAAGCTTATGCGTTTGAGTTTTTCGTTGATTTCTAAAACTTGTACTTTAACGACTTGTCCAACTTTGACAACTTTTTTGGGATCATCTACAAATTTATCAGCAAGTTGGGAAATATGCACTAAGCCATCTTGATGAACTCCAATATCAACGAAAGCACCGAAGTTAGCAACGTTGGTAATGATTCCTTCTAGTTCCATTCCTACTGTTAAATCTCTAATTTCTTTGATTCCTTCTTTAAAGGTAGCATATTTAAATTCCGCACGAGGATCTCTGCCTGGTTTTTCTAATTCGCTGAGAATGTCGCGCAGGGTTGGTTCTCCAATGGTTTCGGTAACGTATTTTTTGATGTTGGCTTTTTTGAGGTTTTCTGCAACTTGTGTCACTTGATTTAAGGATACTCCTAAATCAGCCGCGATAGATTGTACCAAAGAGTAACTTTCTGGATGAACTGCGGTATTATCTAAGGGGTTTTCACCACCACGAATTCTTAAAAACCCTGCTGCTTGTTCAAAGGCTTTTGGTCCTAATTTCGCTACTTTCAAAAGTTGACGACGATTTTTAAATGCGCCATTTTGGTTACGATAGGCAATAATATTATTAGCTATGGTGGGGGTAATTCCCGAAACAAAGGTGAGAAGTTCTTTGGAAGCAGTATTTAAGTCTACACCCACATAATTAACGCAACTTTCGACGGTTTCATCTAATTTCTTTTTCAGTAATTTTTGATCAACGTCATGTTGATATTGTCCGACACCAATTGATTTAGGATCTATTTTAACTAGTTCTGCTAAAGGATCTTGTAATCTTCTCCCAATACTAATTGCACCCCGCACGGTAATATCTAAATCGGGAAATTCTTCCCTTGCTACTTCACTAGCAGAATATATAGATGCACCAGATTCATTTACCATAACTTTAACTGGTTTATGGGCTATATTTGGTAATATTTCGGCAACAAATTCTTCTGTTTCCCGTGACGCTGTACCGTTACCAATAGCGATTAATTGAACTTGGTATTTTTCAAGTAATTTTTTAATAGTTTGGGCGGCTTTTTGGCGTTGTTCTGCTGCTTGGTGGGGAAAGACAGCTTGATATTCTAAAAATTGCCCAGTTTCATCTAATATAGCGACTTTACACCCGGTTCTAAAACCTGGATCTATAGCCATTGTCGGTTTCATTCCTGCTGGTGCGGATAATAGCAATTCTCGTAAATTGGTTTCAAATGTTTTGATTGATTCTATATCAGCAAAGGTTTTTTTCTCGTTTGTTACTTCGCTAATTAAGGAAGTTTTCATCAAGCGGTTAAAACTATCTTTTAACATGACGTGATAAAAATCTCCAATATTGCGAACTTTAGTTTTTATTTCTTGAGATTCTAAATAACTCAGCACAAAATCTTCATCATAAGCAACTTCAAAACTGAGAATTTTTTCATCTTCTCCTCGACATAAAGCCAACAGATTATGAGGGGCAATATTTTTGACTCTAATCTGATAATTTCGGTACATTTCAAATTTGGTTGTCCCTTCAGGATGTTCGTCTTTAATCCGAGAAATAAACACCCCATTTTCTAACAGATAATCGCGGATATATGCGCGTGATTCTGCTTTTTCTGCTACTTCTTCAGCTAAAATATCAGACGCACCTTTTAAAGCTTCATCTGCGCTTTTTACTCCCAAGGTTTCCGAAATATACTTTGCTGATTCTGCCTCTAAAGATGCGGAAATACCATTTTTAACATTTAGGGATTTAATAAATGTAGCCAGTGCTTCTAGCCCTTTTTCTCTGGCAATGGTAGCGCGTGTCCGACGTTTAGGACGATAGGGCAAATATAAATCCTCAAGTTCAGTTTTTTGTAAACAGGATGCTATTTTTGCTTGTAATTCTGGAGTAAGTTTATCTTGTTGAGCGATCGCATTCACAATTACTTTCTTTCTTTCTTCTAACTCCGTTAAGTAATTATGCCTATCTTGTAAATCCCGTAATTGCACTTCATCCATTTCATCTGTTCTTTCTTTACGATAACGCGCAATAAAGGGAATTGTTGCCCCTTCTGCTAAGAGTTCTAGGGCGTTTTGTACTTGGTGGGGTTTAAGTTTTAGTTCAGTTGCGAGGAGTTGGGAAATGTTCAACATTGGATATTTAAATTGAAAGTGTTAAATTGATTTCAGCACGAATAAATAGTGTTAACTTAATTTAGCAAATAATGGCATCATTTGAAAATAGCTAATTTCATCACTTGAGAATAAATTTGTTGCCATTTTGTCTTACTTAAGTATATGATCAATAACGTTCCCTAAAATGATTTAAGTTTACTGGTATTAAACAGTAGCTCGTAGTTTGGAGATTAGTGAAAATGCCTTTATTTTTCTTAATAACATTAGTTACAGGTGTAATGACTGGCTATCTCTTTCAAAGAAATGATGATGAAATCACCAATATTGCAGGTGTTTTCACAGCCGTCATTTTTATTGTAAGTTTAGTGTTATCACCTTGGCAAATTCAGTTTGGTATGTTGATGTTTGTGGTCATTGTCAGTAACAAACTGCTGAATAAAAATTGGTTTTAAATCAATTTTCGCAATTTAGAGACGAAATACAATCAAGTCAGCAATTATCCACCCTCTATAAAATAATAATGGTTCTACCGTTCCCCTTATGATCAAACATCCTTTTAATATATCCAAAACCATTGGTGTACAAATATTAAAACCTCAAATCCAATCGGTGTAGGGGTTTCAGGGATATTTTACCGAAAATATCATAAAGGGAGCGGTAGAGCCATAATAATTGAGAGAAATGAGGGTGTTGATAGTTGGATAAAAGATATTATAGTCTTAGTCTTAAAGATAAAATATATAGTTTGGACTATGCTGAAAAAACTCATTCTCGAAGATTGGAAAAGTTTCCGTTATGCTGAACTTCCACTTGATCCTTTAACTGTGCTTATTGGAACTAATGCCAGTGGTAAGTCTAATGTGGTTGAAGCTTTGGAATTTTTGCAAAGAATAGCTAACGGTGAAAATATTGAAACAGCTTTAGCAGGAGATAAAACACTCCCTTCTATTCGCGGTGGTGTGGAATTAGCTGTACGAAAAGGTGAAAATGAGTTTACTTTAAAGGTATTGTTTTCATGTAAAGATGATGAAACAGATTATTTATATGTTATAAAAACACAAACAATTCCTCAAGCCCAAAATATAGAAGAATATATTGAATATCAATTGTTAACTAACCATTTAGAAAAAAGCCAAGTTATTAAAGTTGATTTACAACCACCAAAGCCACATAATTATTCTATGACTAAAAGTGTAGATAAAATAAATTCTAATAGAGAATATAGTGAGAGTGAACTGGAATTGATAAATTCTTATCCACAGTTAACTTTTGTTGAACAATCAATTAAGAGTTTTTATCTGGAAAAGTTTGATCTATTAAAAAGTATTTTATGCTTCAATCCTATTCCTTCCACAATACGTAATTATTCACGACTTTCTGAAAATATAGAAAGCGATGGTTCAAATATTGCAGGTGTATTAGCAGCATTAACAGATGACAAAAAAGCAGAAGTTGAAAATACCCTATCTGAATATTTAAAAGATTTACCAGAAGGTGATATTAAAAAAGTATGGGCTGAAAAAGTTGGTAGATTTGGATATGATGCAATGCTGTACTGTCAAGAAGAATGGAAACCAGGAGAAATTATAGAAATTGATGCGAGAAGTATGTCAGATGGAACATTACGCTTTCTAGCTATTCTCACAGCATTATTAACCCGTCCTGAAGGTAGCCAAATTGTCATAGAAGAAATAGATAATGGCTTACATCCTTCCCGTGCAGCATTACTGGTGAAAATATTAAAAGAAATTGGCACTAAACGCAATATTGATATTTTACTCACAACCCATAACCCAGCCTTACTTGATGCTTTTGGTTCCGAAATAGTTCCCTTTGTAGTTGTCGCACATCGAGATTCAGAAACAGGAGAAAGTAAACTTACCCTTTTAGAAGATATTGACAACTTCCCCAAATTATTTGCATCCTATTCCTTGGGACAAATGACAACAAAAGGCGCAATTGAACGCAGCCTTTCTCATGGGGAGTAATTGAAAATATGAGAAAAGCTTTATTAATAGATACATCTTTATTGTGCGTTTGGCTAAAAGTTCCAGGTAAAGAAACTGCTGGTAATAATAAATGGGATTTTGAACTTGTTAATAAGACAATTCTCACAGAAATTGAAAAAGGAACAACCTTGGTACTTCCATTAGCCACAGTTATAGAAACAGGTAATCATATTTCCCAAGCTAAAACTACAAATTCAGATAGTAAAAGAATAACATCAGAAGAATTTGCCAAAATTATGATTTATGCGGCCGACGAAAAAAGTCCTTGGGCTGCTTTTCGTGAACAAATTGTATTATGGGAAGCAGAAGGATTAAAAAATTTAGCCGGAAAATTTCCTAATCAAGCTGTAGAAAAAACTTCTATGGGAGATGCGAGTATTGTAGTCTTGGGTTGGTATTACTATCACGAAAAAGGGTTTCATGTAGAATTTTTGACAGATGATAATGGTTTAAAATCTCAAGAACCACCACAACCTAACCCACCGACACGCCGCAGTAGTCGTGGAAAATAATGAGAGTATTAACTAAATTCATCTTCCTAAATATCTTTTAAAAAGGGATATTGAGATATATATAAATATTTTTTATATATTACCCATCATTTTTAAAAAATCCTGTTACAAATTGCTGTAAATTGCCTATTCTATAAGAGCCGAAATAACTGCACGTTAAATATATGATAATATAGTTCAATTGGATATGAAAACATTGATTTTTTATACAAAAATAATACCAATTTTGTATGAAGATGCGATGAATTAATATCAACTAACCCCAGAGACTCATAAATAGAAAAGATAAAAAAATAGGCATCTAACTGCTGTAAACAGGTTGCAAACTCTACCAATGAATTATTTTTTCTGAGAGTTTGGTTATTAATTTCAATATATGCTGCTATATTAGATGATTGACTTTCTTCATATTCCCGTTCTTTCAAATTTTTGGGTTTATCTTGGAGATTCGGATTATGCTTAATTAGGATTTCGCGTGATAACTTTACTAAACATTCCTTGACACCCCTTCCTCCTGACTCAGCTT
Organism: Anabaena sp. AL09; assembly: GCF_001672255.1. Classification (NCBI taxonomy): domain Bacteria; kingdom Bacillati; phylum Cyanobacteriota; class Cyanophyceae; order Nostocales; family Nostocaceae; genus Anabaena; species Anabaena sp. AL09. The sequence goes on along the minus strand of NZ_LJOQ01000104.1, from coordinate 47,081 downwards.
CTGCTATTAAATCTGTTTGTCCACGTTGTTTACTATTGGCAAATTTGATCCATTCTGGATGATTTCGATGATCAGCATTTTTTGTAAAAAAGCAGCATATACCCAAATAATCAACTAATAACCAAGCCTCCAATTCTTGAATCATCGGAAAATATTTTACTCTTCCTTCACCTTCAAACAATTTAACAACTTCTTCAATTCGATTAACCAGAGAATTTTTTTCCCTCCGTCTTTGGTTTTGCGATTGTGTCCCATCAGAATCTAGCAGAAAGATAACTAAATCATCATTTTTTAAATAAGTATCAACTGCCTTCTTTAAACCATCTTGGATTTTTGGATGTATAGCTGTATTAAAACCCTGTTTAGTGGCAAGTTGGATCGTTATATTACCACCATAAAGCGCGACTATTTTGTTAGCAATACAACCGACTGCTGTCCTATCATAATCAGATTCCGGCACCCAAAGACGAACACTAGGCATATTAATCAGCAAAAATTCCTTCTAGTAAGTGACTATGATAAATCGCGCTACCTATTCCAAAATCATTCATCCAATCGGAAAAATCATCTCGGTTTTCTGCTAATTTATCAAGTAGACAAGCTTTAGTTCCTATTTCTCCTTTCTGATTTAAAAGGATTACCGAAATGTCAGATGATATTTCTTCAGTAGAAAAACAATCTAATAATTGAGAACTATGGGTTGTAAAAATCACCTGTGTTCTCTTGGATAACCTTTTGATCATATCAGCAATATCTTGTAAAATACCAGGATGAAAATTTCTCTCAGGTTCTTCAATACTAATGAGAGTTGGAACATCAGATTCATAAAGCATGATAAAATAAGCTATCAACCTCAGAGTCCCATCTGACATATTAGATAAAGCTATTTTTTTACCATCTTCTTCAATAACTTTAATAAGTGGTTCTGCAACATCATCTAACTGTAACTTAATTTTCAGACAGTCATACAGTTCTTGGCTCACTTCATCAAACTTATTTTTATCATGTCTACCCCAGTATTGTAAAACTTCTTCAACTTCACTAGCGTCAGTATCAAGGCTAGGTATTCTTTCATCATGTTGTAAAGATTTATAGATCATATTTAATTTAGTAATTCTAGAATGTATTCTGACGCTATCAGGATCTACATCATAGAATTTCCAATCTTTTATATAGCTTGCCAACTTTTTTGTAATTGGTTTATGACCATATTTACCTACATCCGCTAATGTGAGTCCATCACCCTCAGAAAATTCGTATGGTTGAGAATTTTCGCCATTTTCATCATTCACTGTTCCTTTACCATCAATAATATTAATTACTTCAATTTCATTAACTAAGAGATACTCTCTATCAATTAAAGTATTATTTTCACTGATACTAAGTACCAAACTATATTCTACTTTAGCTTTATTATCTTCATCATCTTCTATAATAATTTGATAAAATGTTTGTTTTTCCCCCACCCTTAAGATACTATCCATATATTTTAGAGAAGGAAGTTCTTGGTCTTTTAAAAGTTTACTGAGAAAGCGTAATGCTTCTAAAGAATTGGATTTACCACTAGCATTAGCTCCTACCAAAATTGTTAGATCCCTGAAATTTAAATCCACATCTCCTAAGCTTTTAAAATTTTTAATTTTTGCGGATATGAGTTTAAGAGTCATAAATATCTCCAGTATATTAGTCAGTCTAGTGACTACGCAATTATTTTAAATAAGAAGTCACAAAAAGTGAGAATTAACTATAGTTTTATAGTAATACTCCAACCCAACGTTAACATAAAATCGGAATTAGATCACATCATTATCTGGCTTAGAATGTCCACTGATCACATCTTAAAAGACAATATGGCGGAAAACCCTACAGCCTAACTGCCAACAAAGACTTTCACAGATTTGTTAGACTGAACATACCAGGATTATTTCAGTTACATCTGTAGATAACGCCAGCAGACGAGGCACTTCATGCTTACAAACACCCTACTTCTCTCGAATCAACTCCCCAGTTTACAATATTCATCCACCACAGAACGCTTCGATGACACTTGGGAAGCCCCCCTGGCAACCCTTTTGGGACTAGGACGCGCTGCCGGGGCAGATTTTGTAGAATACTTCTTAGAACGTCGCAATTACATCACTTGTTTAGCTGAAGAAGACACCATCACCAGCATTTCCCCCAGTTTAGCTACCGGTGCAGGAGTGCGAGTATTTCGTGGCAAAGCTGACTGCTACGTTAGCACCAATAACCTCACATTTGCCGGTTTAAAAGCTGCTTTAGAAAAAGCTCTTTCCATCTTAGGCTTACAACTACCCGGACCGAGTGCCTTCATTCCCGAAATCAACCTAGAACTACTCAGAGACTACGCCAGCAAACGCGGTAAAGATGGTTGGCTACCCTTATGTAGTTCTATCAGCGAAATGGGAGAAGTCCTCCTTGATGGTACAGCCCAACTTAATAAAAAAGCTACCCACGTCCAATCCCGTCGCGCTTCCTACTTCCGTGATTGGCAAGAAGTATTAGTTGCTGGTAGTGATGGAACATTTGCCCGTGATATCCGCCTCACTCAGTCTGTCGGATTCAACCTGCTTTGTGCTGACGGTGCTAACCGCTCCTCCATTGGTGAACGGGCAGGTAACACCAGTGACGCTAACTTCCTGAGAACCTGGGATTATCAAAAAGCCTCCGAACAAATCGCCGAATCTGCTGGTAAAATGCTTTACGCAGATTACGTAGAATCAGGAACTTACCCCATTATCATGGCCAATCATTTTGGCGGCGTAATTTTCCATGAAGCTTGTGGACACCTTTTAGAAACCACCCAAATTGAACGCAAAACCACACCATTTGCCGACAAAAAAGGGGAAAAAATCGCCCATGAAAGCTTAACAGCTTGGGACGAAGGCCGCGCCGATAATGCCTTCGGAACAATTGATATGGACGACGAAGGAATGCCCGCCCAAAGAACATTATTAATTGAAAAAGGTATCCTCAAAAACTTCCTAGCTGACAGAACCGGTTCAGTGCGAACTGGACACCCCAGAACAGGCAGTGGCCGCCGGCAAAATTACACCTATGCTGCCGCTAGTCGGATGCGAAATACCTATATTGATTGTGGAGAACACACAACAGAAGACCTATTTGCCTCCGTTGATAAAGGTATTTACTGTAAGAAAATGGGTGGCGGAAGTGTGGGCGCAACAGGTCAATTTAACTTTAGCGTTGATGAAGCTTACCTAATAGAAAATGGCAAAATTACCAAACCATTAAAAGGTGCTACTTTAATCGGTGAAGCCAAGGAAATCATGAATAAAATTTCCCTATGTTCCCAAGATTTAGAACTAGCTCCCGGCTTTTGTGGCTCAGTCAGCGGCAGCATTTATACCACAGTTGGACAACCTCATATCAAAGTTGATTCTATTACTGTTGGTGGCAGATAAAAATCATCAGATGAAAAACAGATAAACCATCCAGATTATCTGTTCTCATCATTAATTCTTTTCTTCCTTTGCGCCTTTGCTCCTTTGTACCTTTGCGCGAAACTTTCATCTTAAAATGTAATCATGTCTAACATTCAAGAAATCGCAACCTACGCTCAAGAAAATGCTGCCAAACTTGGCATTAAAAAATTCGATATTTATGGCTCAACTGTAGATGATACCAGCGTTCAAGTTGACCAAGGTGAACCCAAACTCAAAGCTTCTAATCGTTCTGGGGTAACAGTTCGGGTTTGGAATGAAGAAAATACAATGGGTGTTACCAGCACCACAGATGTAGATGCTAAAGGATTAGAATTAGCTTTAAAAACGGCTTATGAAGCCAGTTTTTTTGGAGTCAAAGAAAACGTTCCTGATTTTAGTCCAGAAGCCACTATTCCTATTCCTAATACACACAAAGAAAAAGCCCTGCAAGCCCCTGTTTCTGAACTCATAGAAAAACTATTAGTAGCAGAAAAAGAATTATTAGCAACTCATCCTGCTATTACAAGTGTGCCTTATAATGGGTTAGCCCAAAGAGATATTGACAGATTTTATCTCAATAGCGATGGTGCTGTCAGAACTGAATCTCATTCTTTAGCTTCTGTTTATTTGTATAGCAAAACTGAAGAAGAAGGGAAAAAACCCCGCAGTGGTGGCGCTTATCGAGTTAAGGAAAGTGTCGCCGAGTTAGATATTGCCGGTTGTATCAAGGAAACTGCTGAAAAAACTATCAGTCATTTGCATTATGAAAAAATCAAAACTGGTAAATATCAAGTAGTTTTCTCTCCTGAAGCTTTTTTAAGTTTGATAGGAGCTTTTTCTAATTTATTTAATGCTCAAAGTATTCTGGATAATCAAAGTTTATCAAAAACTGATGATATCGGTAAAGAACTGGCTTCACCTTTACTTTCAGTTTATGATGATGCTTTACACCCCGCTAATATTGGGGCTGAAAGTTTTGATGGTGAAGGTACTCCCACCCGGCAAATTAAGTTAATAGAAAAGGGCATTTTAACTAGCTTTTTGCATAGTGCGGGAACTGCAAAACGGTTAAATGCTCAACCTACAGGTAATGCTAGTATTGGCGCAAAAGTAAGCGTTAGTCCCAATTTTTATCATGTTTTTGCAGCAGGAACTCCTGAACAGGAATTAAGTTTGGAAACTGCGGAAAATGTGATTTTAATTGATGATTTACAAGCTCTTCATGCGGGTGTTAAGGCTTTACAAGGTTCTTTTTCTTTACCTTTTGATGGTTGGTTAATTAACAAAGGTGAGAAAACCAGTATTGAGTCTGCAACTGTAGCTGGTGATTTCTTGGAACTTTTGAAATCTATTGTTTATGTGGAAAAAGAGGTGGAATTAACTCCAGGAGGAGTTGCACCAAGAGTTTGGGTGAGTGAACTTTCTATTACTGGAGATTAATATCTTTTTCCACTCTGTGCGTCTCCATGAATCTGTTGAAAACATGAAAATTTCTCCAAAACTTTGACATCATGGCCTCAAATTAATCAATTTGAGGCTTTTCATTGACATCAAACTTAGTCCAGGTTCTATCAATTTGCAGGTCTTGTTCTAGTTGCAATGCTTCATTTAATACTGCATTGGTGAAGTTTATACTTTTCAAGTAACTTTGGCAAGCTGCTACTGGTATTGTCAAGACATCACTCCAGGCTTGTTCTGCTTTGTGAAAATCTTGAATCTTTAAGCTATTTGCAGAAGATAAGCTACTATTTATTAAACCTAATTCCTGGATTTCTGATATTACTGATGGTTCTTTACCTAACCCATAATGATAGTCTCTAACGGTCAGAAGACAGTCATAAATCTGGCGCGATAGTCTGTTACCAACTGGCTGTAGCAAGTTACAAGCTAACGCTGGGATAATGTGCCATGTTTCAGCTAATAAATCTCGTTCTAGTCCAGATATTTTCGCAGGAATTAGCAAATCTACATCACTGAGAAAATCTGTTTCTCCTGATAGCAACATGACAGAAAAAATTAGCCACTCCTCATTTGTATCTAGAATTGCTTCAGGTTCTTTGACAATCATTACATAGCGCGGTGGTGAGTTGCCTGCCAAAAAACTTTGTGCTGAGGAAGAGTAAAAAGTCTCTTGTTCTTGACTTGAGAATTTTAGAGGACTTCTTACTAAGCGACTCACTTCCCAAATTTCTCCAGGTTGTGGGATTGGCATATTAGACTCTTGCCTGTTTAAAAATGTGGATTTACTCAAGTTTACACGCATATATTTAGTTTCCCGACAAAAATTAACAATGAGCCGGGATTCTGGGTGTAGTCGCATCCAATCCCATATATTATGTAACGTTCGGACGCTTCTAAATATCAGGATTTACTCTCATTTCAATCAATTTGAGTATTTTATTCACTTACCACTGCTTTGTTGAACGATTGTATTCTCTCTTTTGCTGGCGATTTTCTTGCAGTTTGCCATTGAAATCTTCAACTTTAAGTAGTCCTAAAGAATCAGCAATCCGTCCTAAAAGTTCCTGCCATCGTTTGGATATTTCACTCTGACTAACTCTCAATTCTCCAGCTAGTTGAGTTTGTGTTTTTCCATCAATTTTACCTTGCCATAATTTCAGATAGTTTTGGCGTGGATATTGTTGATCTAGTTGATAAATTTTCTCTATCGCTTTAAGAATTAAATCTGCCCTTTCTGTTGCTTCCAAAATATTAAATTCATCAGTAATTGTATCTAACAGGGCTATATCTGTTCCAGGGATATTGCAATCTAAACTTTGGCATTTTCGCAGATTTTCTTGACGGACAAAATCAATAATCGCACAGCGGGCTACCGTAGCAGCCCAGCGATAAAATTCTTCTAATCCTCCTTCTCTGAACTTGCCAGATTGCAGACCCTGAAATATTTTCAAATGGGCATTTTGAACGGCATCTTCCCAAGATATGCCTGTACCCCTAGTATATTTGTTAGCAATTTTTTTTAATCTCTGGCGATAGTTTGAGTCAAGCCAAGTCTCTGAAGAATAAGACCATGATTCCTGCGCTGATAACATACAATATGTCCTTGATAAATAGGCTATTAACTAGGCAACAAATAGTCTTTCCAATGTGCAAATTGCTGAATAACAGGATTATTTTTGTGAAAATTGGAGCGTAAATTCAACTTGCTTGAATAACGCTTTCACCAACAAATATATAAATTCAGCATTTATACTTTTTTCTCACATAAGGAAATGTAGAGAATGTTGATTAATACCATATAAATTTATGGGCTTGAAACCAAATCTTTTTTCTCTATATTTTCTCATTTACATTCCATGTCTCACACTAACTGCATAGACGGGTCGCAGCTTGGTCATCATAAAATATTCGATGATTGCAATTACCCGGATTTGATATCACCGCATATTTTTATTTCGATTCTTCCTATTTAAGTCTCAATGCCAATCTATTCAACATCGTCTAAACAGTAGAGATAGAATTTAGCTTTTTTTATTACTCTAGATAGAGGAAAAATATAAAATTTATAATTATACCCTAAATACCATTACTTGCGCTTGCTCAATGCCTATTCAGTAAGGCTTCCAAATTTTCTTGCCAATTTTAGAATATTTTGTTTTGGGTGTTCGTTATAGAAAGTAAGGACAGTTCACCATCAAGTTCACAAAGGAGGCAAGGAAGTTTGAGCATTAGTGAATATTTTACTTTGGCTCTAAACTAAACCTGCTAGTGAAGCTATCCTCCGGGATGTTGTTTCCTAGTCCTCAAATTTTTGAGCGTCTTTTTAACTGTGAAATTTAATCTTTTTTGTGAACTGTGCGAGTAATGTGTGTACCTTTCTGCTTGAGAAAAGTGCCACTTCAATCTTTATCTTCATTCTCTTAATTAAGGAAAAAACATCATGCAAGTCATCGAAAATAAGGAATTGTTTAGCGAATTGTCTAATGAAGAATCTGCTGAGATGAATGGTGGTGCTGGTGCTGCTCAAGGAGCTAATGCGGTCGCCGTGTTCTTGACAGCTAACGGTGGTGTGCCGCTAACCCCTGCTCAAGGTGTTCTAGCATCAATAACAACATTGGCATAATCGCTCTGTAGCCTTTCATTCATTTGTTCTATCAAATGAAGTGAATAATGCGCCCCAGATTCCCAGAAATTCAAGCAGATACTCGCTACTTCAAAGTGAGGTGGGCGCATTTCTTAAACTTAGTAAAACCATAGACAATTTCCTCCTTAAATGTTCACTTCCCTACCCCTCAATTAATTTTTTCATAAGTTTTTCGGAAACTTTTCAGAGAGTAGGGGAGTGAATAATTACTTGGTTTTCTGATTAGATGTGCCTAATTAAGAAGAACACAATTATGTCAAAAATTAATAATCTCGAACATAAGGAACTGTTTACTGAACTCTCTTTAGAAGAATCCGCTACTGTTAGTGGTGGTGATGCTGCTGCTGCTGCTACCGCCCTCGCTGGATTCTTAGCTGCCAACGGTTCAGCACGTCTAACTCCTGCTCAAGCAGTGATGGTTATAGCAACAGCATTAGTATAATTTCTCTCTATTTAGGAATATTTAACTCTTGCAAAATAGCTATTTTGACTCACTTAAATATAAAGCCTCACTTACTAGAAACTTCTCTGGCTGAACAAATTTTGCTTTGCTTATTTGTTCGTCAGGGAAATTTTATATCAAGCCTGATATCTTCACTCATTCCCTCATTGCCTTTCTAATTGTCCTTCTAGTATTTGCTCGATTTTATTTCACCAAAATTATAACATCAAATCTCGGTGACTCCTAAATGAGTATAGATATAAAATTGATTAAATCCTTTCAAATAGCCAAGCTAGGGCTGCACCGACTGTTTCTGCTATGATACTAATGAGACGATAAAGAGCGATCGCACTAATCACCAAAGCCGCCGGAAAATGATATTGTAACAGTAACATCGCTGTGGTTTCAAATACTCCTAAACCACCAGGCGCACCAGGAACAACTAGCCCCAATACCCAAGCACAACTAAAAGCGCCCACTAATAAGGGTATTTGCGCCCAATTTACAGAAGTTAAAGCCAACATAGTTAAAATAAATCCAGCACACCTCAACCCTAAAAAAACTAATTCTCCTAATAAGGGTTTCACCGGGTAACGTTTAATTATAAAACTATTAATTAATTGATTTTCTCCATTAGATTTTTTATTTTTCCACCGATCTAAAAGTTTAATAGCTGGATTTAAAAATCGAGGATGAAGTATACCCAAGACAATTATTAAACTCAGAAATTGCAGAATAATTAAATTAGATTTCAGATTATTAACAACAAGTTTACTACCAAATAAAACAATAATAATTAAAGCTGCTGCTAACATTAATAATGGTTCTAATAAAACGCTTAAAGTAGCAATATTCGTAGGAATATTAGCATTTTTAGCTGCCATAATTCGCCCGTAATAATGCCAAACATTCCCAGGTAAATACTTAGCAATATTCGTTTTTAAATAAACTTGAATAAACTCAGGAGAAGATACAGTTTGATTTAACTCCCTTAATACCCAAGTCCAAATCCAACCCGCCCAAATATGTGCCAGTAAAGTTATAACTGTAGCAGCTACTAATATTAACCATCCATTTGCACTAATCCGAATAGCACTAACTCCCAACCAATTATCTTTTAACGCTTTCAACAGAAAAAACAGCGTTCCACCTAAAATCAACCACCGAAAAATTTTCTTCATTTTAGATTTATTGAAATATTTAGAAATATTCAGATCCCCGACTTCTTCAAGATGTCGGGGATCTTGTTAATTGTGCCAACTTTCTAACGCTAACCGATGAATTTCTCGCCAAGGAATATTATTTTGTCTTGCTAATTCTGCACAATCTTCATATTCTGGCTGCACATTAGTAATTACCTTTTCTGTAGCTTTTCCTGTCCAGGCAACTTTTACAGATATTGTCCCATAAATAGTTTCCACTTTTTGCATTTCCCTTTGTAAAAATGACCGTTTTTGAGTAGTACGACGAATCCCCAAAGTGCTAGTTTCTCGAAACAACACATCCTCACAACTAGCTAACTTTTCAGGATGACAAATCACAGTTAATAAAATTCCAGTTCGTGACTTTTTCATCCCTATGGGTTGAGTAAAAACATCCACCGCACCCGCAGCAAATAAAGCCTCAAACACATAACCGAATACTTGAGGATTTAAATCATCTATTTGAGTTTCGAGGACAGTAATAGTTTCTAGATTTGGAGAATATTCCCCTAAATCAGAGTTATCAGTCTGTAAAGATTCATTTTCACCGTACCAGAGCCGTAGTATATTAGAAATGGGTAAATCTAGAGAACCCGCCCCTAATCCTATCTGTTTGATAGTCATTGGTGGTGGTGAACCGAAGTCTTGTACTAAGGTAGTAGCGATCGCCGCCCCCGTTGGTGTTACCAATTCTCTGTCAATACCATTGCTATAAACTGGACAACCCCGCATTTCCCACAACTTTAACACCGCTGGTACTGGTACAGCCATTCTTCCATGTGCCGCATTAACAGTACCACCTCCAGTTGGAAATGCAGAACAGTATAGCAAAGGCAAACCCTGGCGATCGCTATCAATACCCAACCAATCCAACCCTAAGCAAGTACCAACAATATCCACAATGGCATCCACAGCCCCCACTTCATGAAAATGAACTTTTTCCGGTGCGATGCCATGAACAGCCCCCTCTGCCACTGCCAACTGTCGGAAAACAGCTAAACTCCAAGCTTCTGCCTGCACTGGCAAATTCCCCTTAACAATCATCTTCTCTATTTCTGGCAAATGACGGGTGTGGTGGTGATCATGTTCATGATGATGATGATGGTGGTCATGAGAAACCAAATCCACATCAACCTTAGTCGCTTGTTGACCTTGACGGTAAACCAATTCCGCCCACAATCGGTATTCTGCCTCAATTCCCAAGCCATTGAGTTTTTCCACCAAATACTCCACAGGCACACCGAGACTGACTAACGCCCCCAAGCACATATCACCAGAAATCCCTGTTGGGCATTGAAGATAAGCGATTTTATTCATAAATTTATTTGTTAATTGTCAGTTGTCAGTTGTTAGTAGGGGCGAAGCATTTGGAAGATAAATTATCAGTCATTGCCAAAAATAGTTCTCCAAATGCTTCGCCCGTACAG
>NZ_LJOQ01000104.1:0-36430 GCF_001672255.1 Anabaena sp. AL09 | reverse complement strand
AGTAGGGGCGAAGCATTTGGAAGATAAATTATCGGTCATTGCCAAAAATAGTTCTCCAAATGCTTCGCCCGTACAGTTGTCAGTTGTCAGTGGTAAAACTATCACCAATTACCAATTACCAATTACCAATTACCAATTACCAATTACCCATTACCCATTACCCATTACCCATTACCCATTACCAATAATCATTACCAATAATCATTATGGCCAAAATATTCACCATTCATCCTGATAATCCTCAAAGCCGCCGAATAGAGGAAATAAAGTTAGCGCTATTAGGTGGCGCTATCATGCTCTACCCTACAGACACAGTTTACGCAATTGGTTGTGATTTGAATTCCAAGTCAGCGGTGGAAAGAGTGCGGCAAATCAAACAGTTAGCAAATGATAAACCACTGACATTTTTATGTCCCTCACTCTCCAATGTGGCGACTTATGCCTCCGTAAGTGATACAGCCTACCGGATTATGAAGCGGTTAATACCAGGACCCTACACATTTTTGCTCCCTGCTACCAAACTCGTACCACGACTAGTACAAAGTCCCAAACGCAAAACCACAGGAATTCGAGTGCCAAATCATCAGGTTTGTTTGGCATTAATGGAAGCATTAGGAAACCCGATTATTTCTACTTCGGCTCATATTAGAGCAAATGACGAAGACCAGGAAATAGTTGAGAACGGAAAACAACCAATTTTGACAAGGGTAGATTTATATGACCATTTGGATAAATTGGTAGATATCATTATTGACACTGCCGAAGAACCTACATATCAAGTGTCTACCATTTTAGATTTGACCGATGAAGAACCAGTTATTATTCGGAGAGGTTTAGGTTGGGAAGCTGTAGCTACTTGGGTTTAAGAATAAAGCTTTACAAGTGCAACCCCTTGTTTTGGACTCCGTTGCGCTAATTATATGATCACCTTACGCCAATTTTGAAATTGTCATCCTTCCAGGTGCTGTCATCCTTAGTCATGTAATCATGGCTACGCCATACAGGCTATCAGCCAATCTTACTATGACTAGGCTTTTGGCAATTTGGCAATTTGCCCTCACAGTGAATATCTTATATGCCATCTTTGATTTAGTTGCTAAAAACAAACCGACACAATTAACAAGCCCTTAACTTTGGAAATTTCCTACAGTATTTACATATCAGCAGTCTAGTTGGTGAATTTTGAGGAATAAATCTCCAAAGATTTTCCCTCCTGAGACTGGCATTAAATACCGTATCTGCATTTGAGTTAAGGTGCAATACCAATTTTATAGAAAAGTCATGAAAGCTAACATCGCCAATCTGCCTAATTCTACATCTGCTTTTGATAGCTATATTTCTCTTGAAGAATTGTCTATTCCCACCAGTGATACATTGGTGCAACTTTTATCCCATGAGATGCAATCTCAAGTTAAAGCTGCTACTTCTGGTGTGCAAGATGTCGTTGGACGCATAGCCAAAGAAGTAGAACGGATATGTGATAAAAGCTCTCGCATTCAAAACTCAGGACAAATTCAGTCTTGGCAAATTACTTTAGGAAGACATCGTTTACAAAAGTGTTTACGTTACTATCAACTTGGTTCTAAACAAGGACGGGTAGAATTACACAGCAGTTTGGGTGCAATTGTTTATCGTCACGTTACTGTTGCTGGCTCAGATTTAGGGTTTGAGGCTCGTTACAATCTGATTGAAGATTTTTTACAAGCTTTTTATATCGAAGCTATTAAAGCTTTTCGTCGAGAAACTGAATTACCTGAAAATTACACCCCTCGGACTCAGTTACAAGTAGCTGAATATATGGCGTTTACAGAACAATATGCCAAACGTCGGATTAATTTACCTGGTGGTGCTAATCAGCAATTAATTGTTTTACGCGCTCAAGGTTTTGCCCGTCGTCAACCCCAAGAAACTACTGTAGATATTGAAATGGCTGTGGATTCTGCGAAAACGGAAGAAGCAGAATCTTATCAACGCAATGTGGCAGTGCAGCAAATTCGCTCACAAATGATTGCTAAACCTGGTTTTGACCCTTCTGAAGAGTCGGAACGCAATCGAGTGATTACCGAATTAATGAAATATCTGGAGTCTCAAGGACAATCTGATTGTATGAATTACTTGACTCTCAAACTCCAGGATCTTTCTGCACCGGAAATTGATCAAATTCTGGGTTTAACTAGTCGTCAACGCGATTATTTGCAGCAAAGATTTAAATATCACGTTGAGAAGTTTGCCAAACAGCACCAATGGCAATTAGTTCATCAATGGTTAGGTGCTGGTTTAGAACATAAGTTAGGTTTATCTTCCCAGCAATGGGATATTTTTTGGCATCAACTTACACCACAGCAACAGCAAATTTTTGAGTTAAAAACTGCCTGTCAAAGTGATCTACTTATTTCTAAAGCTGTTCAATGTACTCCTAAACAACTCCAAAAACGCTGGACACAAATGTTGGAATTAGCATGGTCTATTCGTAACGGTCATGCTGAAGCTAAAAATAATTAAAGTCAATTCCGTAGGTTGGGTTGACGCAAGGAAACCCAACATTTTCATGGAAATGTTAGATTTTACAATGTTGGGTTTCACTGTTTTAACAATGTTGGGTTTTACCGTTTTTAACAATGTTGGGTTTCACCGTTTTTAACAATGTTGGGTTTCACTTCGTTCTACCCAACCTACAATTTTTTATAAGAAGTTACTAATACTTCAGTGATTTTCCCTCGCTTTTGAGCATTAGAATTAATTGACCTCGCTGCTGATATGGTGTGAATATTAAAATCACTATAAAGGTCACGAATAAACGGACAATCAGAATTAGATAGCATAACTTTTACACCTTTATCAGCTAATTTAATAAAAATATCTCTGAGTTTGATTTGTTGATTCTCGTCAAAACAAAAATTACTATAAGCTGTAAAATTGCTAGTTTTATTTAGAGGATAATAGGGAGGATCAAAATAAACAAATTCATTACTACCAGTTGCATAATTTAGCACTTCCTCAAAATTAGCTTGTTTGATTTCTACTTTTTTTAGGGATTCAGACGCTAATTTTAAAATTTCTTCTTGACAAATACCAGGATTTTTATATTTACCTACAGGGACATTAAATTTTCCCTGAGAATTAACCCGATAAAGTCCATTAAAACAAGTTTTATTGAGATAAATAAACCGAGCCGCTTTTTCTAAATCTGTCCCAGTATAAGAATTTCTCACATCATAATAATAATCTGAATTATGTCTTTGCTTATGTGCTTGCAGCGAAGTTATTAAGTCCTCAAGATCATCTCTAACGCACCGATAAGTAAGAATCAAATCTGCATTAATATCAGTTAAAACTGCTTTGGATGGTTGCAAATAGAAAAAAACTGCTCCCCCACCTAAAAATGGTTCATAATAAGTCTGATAATGCTGAGGAAAATAGTCTTTATATTGCGAAATTAATCTAGTCTTACCCCCAGCCCACTTTAAAAATGGCCGTGGGTAAGTTTGTTTAGGGATTTGACTTACCATCTACTTACGATTAAACTAAAAACTAACTAATCAATAAAGTTTATAATAAGGCAGTCTAAATTCAAATGTTTGATGGATTTTGGGATAACGTCTTTCGCTACCCTCGGTACTTGATTAGTATCGTCTTGGGTATTTTTCTAAACACCCTTGAGCCGCTGTTTCCATTCTTGAAACGTCCTGTGACGCTGATTGCTATTTTAGGCTTTTTTGCCGGTGGTCTTTTTTTCGTAACGCTTACCGTGCGGGCTATGCTGGGATTGAATCCAATCTAAACTAGAACTAAAAAAGGGTTGAGCTTATTGGACTGTTGCTGTTGATTTTATCACCTCAAGCACCGTCCACTCTAATTTGCATTTAGAATCATGTTATTAAATCTCTGTGAGAAGGCGGAATATATATGGCTACAAATCGCCGCGTTTCCCGCGTTGCTGAATTAATTAAACGGGAAGTTAGCCAAATGCTATTCAACGGTATTAAAGATGACCGTGTGGGTATGGGAATGGTCAGTGTTACTGATGTGGATGTTTCTGGGGATCTACAACACGCTACCATCTTTGTAAGCATCTATGGAACGGAGGAAGCGAAGACGGAAACAATGGCTGGTTTAAAGTCAGCTACGGGTTACGTTCGCAGTGAGCTTGGCTCTAGGGTCAGATTAAGACGGACTCCAGAAGTAATTTTTGTGGAAGATCGTTCTATAGAACGAGGTACTAAAGTGCTGAGTTTGTTAAACCAACTGGAGGAAAAACGAACATTGTCAAGTATGGATGAGGGAGCAGAAGAGATTACCGAATGATTGATCTAAAGTTTCCCAAAATATCCATAAATCTGGAACTTGTTGCTTGTTAAAGCCATCTAGATGGGGATAATGGGCAATGCCTTGATTCCCTATTTTTAGAGAATTATGGGTATTGCAAATTCTGTGTCTTAGGGTAGAGGTCAGAATCCATAGGTGTATATATACTAATAAAGTTAACGTCACAGCAAATCTAGGATGATTCTAATAATTTCTATACAAATTAATGTTAAAAATAGAAATATCTAGGTTTGATTGGTCAACTTAACTACTGTTATCTTATGGATAGGAAGTTCAAATAACATAAATGTCATGTTTTCTTGACAAACTTAACATTTCTTTAGATAATTTGGAGGTGTATAGCGTCAAAATGAGAATAGTTCCGTATAGCAAACTACAAAACCCTGAACACAGGTTTAATTATTGTCGTCTTTGTTCCTCGTGCATAACAGGAACGCTGTCTAAATGTATTTTTGATGTAATTTTGTGAGAAAAAAACCATGAGTGTGAATACGGTGCCTTCTATCAATTACAATTACTACTCTCTGAATGTGATTCAGGACGAAGCACGTCGACTGGTGGAAAGGGGAATGGTTGGCCGTCAGCAACCAATTTATACACTTTGCCAGTTTATTCCAGCTAGAGAGTGGGTTTGTGTAGAATGTGAATTAGAGAAATGTGATTTTTTACTCCGCGATCGCATTGGTGATTTAATCGGACGCGAAGAATGGGATAACGACTAATAATTTTGTTTTTTTAATAAACTACTGTTATTTTTAATTGTACTTGTTTGTAGTTTTTGGCTATAGACAGGTATATTTTTTTCTATTTTACTTAATTAATTTTATTTCGCGCAGAGGCGCTAAGGAGCAAAGGCGCAAAGAGGAAGAGAGAGAATTATTATTAGTCGGTTTTAACCGACTTTGGCTATTAGACAGGGAATTTATTCCCTGGATATCTGCTTTAACAATAAATATAGATTATGTAGGGATACGAATAGCTGTTATCCCTACATAAACACTTTTTAACGCAAAATACAGCTATACGTAAGCTGTAAGAGAATCATTTTCGCTTGCTAGTGCTACGTCGGGCTTCGCGGGTTTCGTCTTCGAGACGACGGCGATCGCGCCAATCTGCTAATGTTAGATAAACAACACCACCAGTGACTCCTACTAGCAGCACTACACCAAATACGGCTAAAATACCCAAAAATGGACTTTCCACGATGCCTCTATAGTCCGTTGCGTCCCCAAACTACCATAGAAATAGACCAAGTAAACACAACTAACAGCGATACCCAACCCAGTGTCAAAATCATAGTTCTACTTTTCAAATAATTACAAAACGGCTCTAATATTCATCATACTGGGAAAACGCAGTGGATTTATTAACTATATTGGTAGGAGAGTTAGAAAAATTATGGAATTAATGGCAGAACGGTTAGAATCTCTCAAAGCGGGAGCAATTGGTAGCGTATCTTTAGGTTTAGCTTTCCTTAGCACTAGCTTTATTAATGTTTTATGGCTGGATAAGTATTTTCCTTTGGTTAGTTATGATAAAATTGATATAGTAAATTTACAGATGTTATTAAATGGTGTTATCGCCGGGTTTTCTGGGTTTCTATTTGGTGTCACCTATCGCTATATTATCCGCGTAGATACCAATTCTCATCTCAAAACTGGTGGAGTTTGGGCTTTTGGTTTGGTGCGAGGTTTAACTCAAATAGAAGTTGGTTGGCATATAAATAATCCGGTTTTGCCTTTTTTAATCTTAGCAGGAGAAAGTATATTGTGGTTTGCCTTTGCTGCTTTTGCTTTAGATATTGCTATTTTACGAAAATGGCTCAAACCTTTTTCATGAATTGTCAGAATCAGGATATCCAGGATGAAAGGATGAACAGGATGAAAGTAAGTATTTTATCACCTATTATCAATTATCTATGAATCACTACTTTTTGATCATTGATCTTGAAGCTACTTGTTGTCATCAAAAGAGTATTCCCCGTCATATAATGGAAATTATTGAAATTGGTGCGGTAATGCTAAATCGTCAAACTTGGGAAATTGATGATGAGTTTCAACAATTTATTAAACCTGTGAGAAATCCCCAACTTACAGCTTTTTGCACAGAATTGACTAGCATTTCTCAGCAACAAGTTGACGCAGCACAAAGTTTCCCAGAAGTGATGTCAAAATTAACTGATTGGATGAATTTATTTCCTAATAATATATTTTGTTCTTGGGGTAATTACGATAAATCGCAATTTTTACAAGATTGTAAATTTCATCATATTCCTTATCCTTTTGGTGCAGAACACAGAAATATTAAAACGGAATTTTCTGAATATTTAGGTGTATCTGATAAGTTTGGTATGGCACAAGCTTTGGAACATTTAGGAATGGAATTACAAGGTACACATCATCGAGGTATTGATGATGCTCGGAATATAGCAGCGATTTATCGTTATATGCAAACTACTCAAAAAAGTGACTAATACAAGACATTTAAGCAATAATGGTAGGCATTACCCACCCTACAGAAAACAGATTTTATTTAAATGTTGTCCCATTCAAAATTATTGCATTTGAGATCTTATTAAGACTTGGAAATAGCATTAATAGTTTTTTCTAATGACTGTAATGATGCTAATAACTTGTCTTTTTGAGGTTTAGCAGCTTTGAGTTCTCCTGAAATTTCATCCATACTTTTTTCTACAGCTTCATAATTATTACGAGATTTAGCTTTGATTCCGTCTTCTACTTCTTTCCAAGCATCTTCAAATTTGTCAAATTCTTTTTTGGCTTGAACAAAATTGCCAGCTTTAACTGCGGTTTTTGTTTTGGAGACTACAGCGAGTAAACCTGTATTACCCGCTGTGGATTTTTGTCCTGGGACTTTTTCTGTAGAATTGGAAGTTGTAGCTGGGGTAGTTTCAGTGGCAGCTTGTTCGGGTTTGTTACAACCTACTAAAGTCAGTAAGCTGATACTTGCAATAATTAACATCGGTTTGAAACTTTTCATACTGTCAACTCCTAATGGATATTTTTATTTGTACCGCTCTAATATTTCCCATGATAAAACAGCAAAGGTAAAAAACTCGGAAAGGACAACGTGGCAATTTGCTAGGAAATACTTTGCAATATCCATCTAATGATGGTCTGGTCAGGATAAAAATCGTTAAATGGGATGATTTTGTAGTTATGGAAGTGGCGGATACTGGTATTGGTGTCGCCTCTAATAGTGCAGCATGGTCATAAGCCTATGAGTGGGAACGCTCTGCTCAGAATAACAGTTTTAAGAGATTTTTAAGATAAATTTTGGGGATTTATTGGCGATCGCTATATGTACTCTGCACGCTACGTGGACGTGAAAACAAAACTTTTATCATGACTCATAAAATTGCACTCCAATCTATTACAGGGTTATCTGCATTAACCGCAGGTGATCGCCTCAAACAAGAAGGATATAATGAGTTACCATCTAGCAAACATCGTCAAATCTGGGAAATTGCCTTAGAAATCTTCAAAGAGCCAATTTTTCTCCTGTTATTAGGTTGTGGTATCATTTACTTGTTTTTGGGTGATGCTCAGGAAGCGTTGATTTTGTTAGGTTTCATCTTTTTTATTGTCGGCATCAACTTATACCAAGAACAAAAAACAGAAAAATCCCTGGAAGCATTACGGGATCTTTCTAGTCCCCGTGCATTGGTGATTCGTGATGGTGAACGTCAACGGATTGCAGGACGGGAAGTAGTTGGAGAAGATGTGATTGTTTTGTCAGAGGGTGATAGAGTTCCTGCGGATGCTGTGGTGATGTGGTCTACCCATTTGAGCGTGGATGAATCTCTATTAACCGGTGAATCTTTACCTGTTCGCAAGCAATCAGTAGAAGATAGCACCGATTTAGAAAATACCATGAGAACAGCCACCCAGCACCGTCCTGGTGGTGAAGATTTACCTTTTGTTTATTCGGGAACGTTGATAGTTCAAGGTCAGGGAATTGCCCAAGTCTATGCCACAGGTATGCAGACAGAAATGGGTAAAATTGGGAAAGCCTTGCAAACTGTGGAACAGGAGGACACGGTTCTGCAACGGGAAACTCGAAAAATTGTCAGTAAATTGACCTTTGTAGCGATCGCTATTTGCGTAGCTGTCATCGTTATTTACGGTGCAACTAGGAACGATTGGCTACAAGGAATTTTAGCAGGTTTGGCACTGGCAATGGCGATTTTGCCCAATGAAATTCCTGTGGTCTTGGCAATTTTCCTGGCTTTAGGTGCTTGGAGATTTTCCCAGGCTAGGGTTTTAACTCGGCGTGTTCCCGTAGTAGAAACACTGGGTTCTGCGACTATTCTTTGTGTAGATAAAACCGGAACGCTGACTTTTAATCGGATGTCAGTGCAGCAATTATTTGTGTATGAACCTAAAACACTAAGTACCCAATTTTACGATGTTGCTCTCCATGAAAGAGAAGCCCTGCCAGAAACTTTTCATGAATTAATCGAATTTGGGATTTTAGCTAGTCGCAAAGACCCTTTCGACCCCATGGAAAAAGCCTTGAAACAGGTTGGTGATGACTATTTAGCCAGAACCGAACATTTACATCAAGATTGGGAAATACTGCGGGAATATCCCCTCACCGGTCAATTATTAGCCATGTCCTGTGTGTGGCAATCTCCAGAAGATAAGTTAGTAGTTGCTACCAAAGGAGCGCCAGAAGCGATCGCTGATCTTTGTCATTTTAACACCCAACAAAGGCAAAATTTAGAACAACAAATTAATAAAATGGCTGCTGCTGGTTTGCGTGTTTTAGGTGTAGCCAAAGTCATTGGCCAACATCAAAAAAATAAAACCCTCAAATCTCTTCCTAAAGCCCAACATGACTTTGAATTTGCCTTTTTAGGACTGCTAGGCATGGCTGACCCCGTGCGCCCAACTGTTGCCCCAGCTATTGCCGAATGTTACACTGCTGGTATTCGGGTAGTAATGATTACAGGTGATTATCCCGCCACAGCCCAAAATATTGCCCGCCAAATCGGTCTAAAACCTGCCACAGAAGTAATTACCGGGGCAGAACTGGAAACAATGCCAGAAGGTGAATTACTGTCTCGCATTCAAACCGTGAATATCTTCGCGCGGGTTGTTCCCGAACAAAAATTACTGATTGTGAACGCCCTCAAACGCTGCGGTGAAATCGTTGCTATGACTGGAGATGGTGTCAATGATGCCCCAGCTTTGAAAGCCGCAGATATCGGTATTGCTATGGGGGAAAGGGGTACAGATGTTGCCCGTGAAGCTGCGGATTTAGTTTTGTTAGATGATGATTTTTCTGCCATTGTCCAATCTGTGAGGCTGGGACGACGAGTATTTGATAACCTCAAAAAAGGGATGGCTTATACTTTGGCCGTTCACATTCCGATTGCGGGAATGTCCTTGATTCCGGTAATATTTCACTGGCCGCTGGTGCTACTGCCGATTCACATTGCTTTTTTACATTTAATTATTGACCCGGCTTGTACTGTAGTATTTGAGGCTGAACCAGAAGAAAGCAATATCATGAACCGTCCACCCCGCAATCCTAGAGAGTCATTATTCAGCCGTCGGACTTTGAAATTAGCACTGCTGCAAGGGGTAGGTGTGTTGGTGGTGCTGGTGGTTGTATTTGGTGTGGCTTTTTACTCTGGACATGGAGAATTTGATGCTCGCGCTTTGGCTTTTACTACTTTAATTGTCTCGAATTTGAGTATGATTTTGAGTAATCGTTCTTGGTCGCGGACTATTCCTGAAATGTTACGCACTCCTAATGCAGCACTTTGGTGGGTATTAGGTGGTGGTGTGGTGTTTATGGGACTGGTGCTTTATGTTCCTGTGTTACGCCATTTATTCCGGTTCTCTTTTCTGCATTTTGATGATTTGTTAGTTAGTCTCACTTCTGGGGTTTTTAGTATTTTGTGGTTTGAAGGATTGAAGGTTTGGCGACGCAGATAATTAAGATGTTTCGCGCAAAGAGGCAAAGGAGCAAAGGCGCAAAGGTAATACTAATCTCTTAATTCATCTGCGTTTATCTGCGTTCATCTGCGTTTAATAATTTTATTCTATTTCGGAGGATTACGGTGAAAAAAGCATTTCGTAAATATCATCGGATTATTGGCATTATTGTTTGTGTCCCGCTTTTATTAACTGTGTTGACGGGAATGTTAGCTACTGTTGTTAAGGAATGGCCGATTAATATTGGACTTTCTTCTCGATTAATGTTGGAAATTCATACTGGGGAAATTTTTCATTTACAGGCAATTTATCCGATTTTGAATGGTTTTGGATTAATCGGTTTGTTGGTGACGGGTATGAGTATGTCGGGTTTGTTTAATCAAAGGACTAATACAATTAAACGCAGATAAACGCGGACAAACGCAGATGACTTAATGGATTTATTTGACTTCTGTGACTCGCCAGCTTAGTTTTAGGTTAACCCAAAAGTTCCAAATTGTGGCAACTGCGATCGCTATTAATTTAGCTATATACTGATTCATACCTAAGTTATTAAATAGGAAATTGACTACTAATGTTTGGATGATTATCCCCGCTAAACAGACCATGTTGAATTTCCAGAATCTTTTGAAACGCTGGCGTTTTCCTGTCTGTTTTCGGGAAATATCCCCAAATGTCCACAAATCATTCCAAAGAAAATTATTGAGAATTGCTACTTCGGCTGAAAAAATTGTACTGCGAGTTAAACCCATGTTAATCACGGTACGCATGATATGAAATATGGTTAAATCTACAAATACGCCACTAAATCCTACTGCACCAAATCTGAGAAATCGTCCCATAGGGAAGTTAACTTTTTGACGAATTTTTCCTATTCTTCCAGTAGATAACCGTAAGCGAATTAGGTGTTGAATATAGTCTACATATTGTTTCCACGTCACTTTGCTTTCTCCTTCTGTGCGTTCGCGGAACACATAACCAGCTTCGGCAATTTCTCCTACCTGTCCCCGACCAATGACTTCTAAAAGAATTTTGTACCCTATGGGGTTAAGTGTGGTATTAGCGATCGCACTTCGTCGTACCATAAAATAACCACTCATTGGGTCAGAAACTCTACCCACAACTTCTGGTAAAATCACTAATCCTAATACCTGCGCCCCACGCGATAAAAAGCGTCTAATCACACTCCAACTACTGACACCACCACCGTCTACATGACGACTAGCTAAGGCTAAATCAGCCCCCGCTTCTATTTTCTGTAATAGTTGTGTTAATACTTCTGGAGGATGCTGCAAATCGCCATCAATCACGCCCAATACACGCCCTGTAGCCGCTTGCCAGCCACGAATTACGGCTGAAGATAGTCCCCGTTCTTCTTGACGACGCATGACCCGTAATTGCGGATAATCTGATATGAGAGATTGTGCTATTTCCCAAGTTCGGTCAGGGCTATCATCATCTACTATAATGAGTTCATAATTACCAGGAATAGCTTTATCCAATAACCCACTTAATATATTGACTACATTTTCGATATTGTCACGTTCTTTATAAGTAGGAATTACTAAAGATAGGAGAATGGGATTATTTTGGACTATTTCTTTGGGTGTAAATTCAGAAATCCTCAATGCACCAATAGGAACTGCTAACAAAGAATTGGATGAGTTTATATTCATAAAATCAACAATAAATTTTAAATTGCTAAATAGCCTATATAAAGGTTACCTCTCCACAGAGTACAATACTCTTGGTATGATACAAACAATTGCTGAGTTTTGATCAAAAAAATAATATTTAAAAGTTCCAAATTTCAATTTATTGTGAAACTTAAATAAGTTGTTTATATTTAATCACCTGTGACTACTATAACTGTTGGTTCTATTCTTCAATCTGCTTTGACAGAGTATAATATATCCTCTAATGAGGGAGTATTTTTACTAAAACAAACTGACCCACAAGCGATAGCTCAAATTCAGGCTACAGCAAATCAACTCCGGCAGAAACAAGTTGGCAATACTGTTACTTACATAATTAATCGCAATATTAATTTTACTAACATTTGTGAGCAACATTGCAGTTTTTGTGCTTTCCGCCGGGATGACGGTGATCCAGATGCTTACTGGTTAAATTCGGCGCAGATTTTGGAAAAAGCTACAGATGCAGTGCGTCGAGGAGCAACGGAAATATGTATGCAAGGGGGATTACACCCACAAGCGCAAATTAATGGTAAGTCTTTACCCTATTATCTCAAACTGGTAAAAACCATTAAGGACGAATTTCCTCACTTACATTTACACGCTTTTTCGCCCCAAGAAGTCCAATTTATTGCCAGATTAGATGTAATTTCTTATACAGATGTGATTACAGCTTTGCGAGATGCTGGTGTCGGTTCTATGCCCGGAACAGCCGCAGAAGTGTTAGATGATGACGTGAGACGGGTATTGTGTCCAGAAAAGATTAATACAGAGACTTGGTTAGAAATTGTCAGTACAGCCCATCAATTAGGTGTACCTACTACCAGCACAATGTTATCTGGACATATTGAAACCCCAGAACAGCAAATTGGCCATTTAGAAAAATTGCGATCGCTCCAACAAAAGGCAATAGAAACAGGATATCCTGCAAGAATTACCGAATTTATTGTTTTACCATTTGTGGGACAAGAAGCCCCCAAATCCCTCCGCAAAAAGGTAGGAAGAGATCAACCTGTTCTCGCTGATTCCCTATTGCTAACTGCTGTAGCCAGAATTTATCTGGGAAATTATATCCCCAATCATCAACCAAGCTGGGTAAAATTAGGGCTAGATGGTGCTACAGAAGCCTTAAATTGGGGTTGTAATGATATCGGTGGCACGTTAATGGAAGAACACATTACCACCATGGCCGGGGCTGTGGGTGGGACTTGTATGGAAGTGGAAACTTTACAAAGGGCGATCGCATCTTTAGAAAGACCTTACCAACAACGGGATACTTTGTATCGGGTAATGGGTAATGGGTAATGGGTAATTGGGGACTGGGTAATTGGGGACTGGGTAAGAGTTTTCTTGAAGTTTTAAGTTTTAACTCCTATCCCCCATATACCAATCCAAGATAGGATGGATTTTGATTTACTTGTTTTTTTACTTAATGCTTATGAAAAGCTATTGGTCGCGTCTGCTTTCTCTAGTTTTAGTGTTAGTTGTCGGTTTGGTTGGCTGTGGTGGTGGTAGTCCAGATAGTTTAACTGGGGATTATCGTCAAGATACCTTAGCTGTAGTCAATACTTTGAAACAAGCCCTAGAATTACCACAAGATTCTCCCGATAAAGCCGCCCTTCAAGCAGAAGCCCGTCTAAAAATCAATGACTTTTCGGCTCGCTACCAGCGGAATACTTCTGTTGCAACTCTTGGCTCTTTTACAACTATGCGAACAGCCCTAAATTCCCTTGCAGGACACTACAGTTCTTATCCTAATCGTCCCGTTCCTGAAAAGCTGAAAAAACGTCTAGATGCAGAATTTAAACAAGTAGAAGCATCGTTACGACGTGGTGCTTAATCTATTCTTCAAGGATTGTTTTTTGATAACTACAATTAAATACAAACTTCCTTGAAAGCAGGAATTAACAAAGTCGGAATGCGAATCAGGGGATCTCACAAACCCAAAGATCCCCAACTTTAGTTATCTTGAATTAAACTGTTAGAAAAGCGCAGTCAAAGTGGTGATATGGCAATTCAGTCAACAGCAGAAATTTTATTTCAAACTGCTTATGAAAGTCGTTACACTTGGGATGAAGACTTTCCTGGTTATGCTGCCGATGTGCAACTGTTACAGGAAGATGAAGTTTATACTGGTAAAATTCAGATTAATCGTAACTTGAATGTAGAAATTACAGGAGTTGCAGATAAACAAATAGAAGCCGGAATTGATATTCAGTTACAGGAAATCATTACCCGCTGTCAAAGAAGCGATTTTCAAAGTTTTTACCGTCAACATGAGTTTAGTTTGGGTGAAATAGCCGAAAAAGATGCAGTTACGGTTTTTGTAAAAAGTGAAAATACTGATTCTCACTATCAAATCCGTAACCAAAAAATATATCAGGAAGTTCGGGTAATGAGTCGGATGACTTTGGAGATTAATTCTGGGGAATTCCTAGATACAGACTCCGGTTATATCCCTTCTGCTTATGATGTGGTTTTTCGTAACTCGCATACAGGTGATATTAATAGCATTCTCAAATTTACAGATACATATCAAAAATTTGGTAATCATTACATTTTAACGAAGCAGGTGGTGGCAGAATATGAAGATGGAAAAATTACAACTCCTCAATCAATTACTGAGTTTGTTTATTCCAGTATTCAGCTACTGGAATAGGCAAGAGGCAAGGAGCAAGAGGCAAGAGGCAAGAGGCAAGAGGCAGGGAGCAGGGAGCAGGGGGCAGGGGAGAAAAATATTCTTTTGCAACTGACAACTGACAACTGTACGGGCGAAGCATTTGGAGAACTATTGACAACTGTACGGGCGAAGCATTTGGAGAACTATTTTTGGCAATGACCGATAATTTATCTTCCAAATGCTTCGCCCCTACTAACAACTGACCAATTATCCATTTCCAGCCTAAACTAGATAATTAGCAACTTGGATAATTACCAATTTATTTACTAAGCAGGTCTAAAAGAATGGAACTAACGCTAGAAAATGTAGAAACCGTATTAGACGAGATGCGCCCTTATCTCATTTCTGATGGTGGTAACGTGGAAATTGTAGAATTGGATGGACCAATTGTTAAGCTCCGATTACAGGGTGCTTGTGGTTCTTGTCCTAGTTCTACTATGACTCTGAGAATGGGAATTGAACGCCGTCTCAAAGAAATGATTCCCGAAATTTCTGAGATAGAACAAATCATCTAAATCACTGGTAATGGGGACTGGGGATTGGGGACTGGGTAATTGGGACTGGGGACTGAGCAATAGGAAAGATAAATATTCTCCCTACCTCCCCTACCTCCCCTACCTCCCCTACCTCCCCTACCTCCCCTACCTTCCTATACCTTCCCTACCTCTTCCCTGTTCCCTATTCTTTAAAAAAACTCTATGTCTCATCCTTTGCACGTTGCGTTTATCTGGCATCAACATCAACCGTTGTACAAGTCTCCTGAAAATGGTAGTTCTTTGGTGACTAGTCAGCAATATCGCTTGCCTTGGGTACGGTTACATGGAACTAAGGATTATTTGGATTTAGTATTATTGTTAGAGAAGTATCCTAAGTTGCACCAAACTGTGAATTTAGTGCCTTCATTAATCTTGCAAATAGAAGATTATGTTGCAGGTACGGCTTTTGACCCTTATTTAACTGCTAGTTTAACGCCGGTAGAAAAGTTGACTCGTGAACAAAAGGAGTTTATTGTTCAACATTTCTTTGATGCTAACCATCATACTTTGATTGATCCTCATCCTCGTTATGCCGAATTATATTATCAAAGACAGGAGCAGGGACAAAGTTGGTGTTTAGCAAATTGGCAGTGGTCAGATTATGGTGATTTATTAGCTTGGCATAATTTAGCTTGGATTGATCCTTTATTCTGGAATGATCCAGAAATTGCTGCATGGTTAGCACAAGGACGTAATTTTAGTTTAGGCGATCGCCAGCGCATTTATTCCAAACAACGGCAAATTCTCAGCCAGATTATTCCCCAACATCGGAAAATGCAGGAC
The DNA here is from genome assembly GCF_001672255.1 of Anabaena sp. AL09. Lineage (NCBI taxonomy): Bacteria > Bacillati > Cyanobacteriota > Cyanophyceae > Nostocales > Nostocaceae > Anabaena > Anabaena sp. AL09. The sequence continues at coordinate 20,445 of NZ_LJOQ01000104.1, read as the reverse complement.
AGTGGACAATTAGAAGTTACCACGACTCCCTACACTCACCCAATTCTACCTTTATTAGCTGATACTAACGCCGGACGGGTAGCTGTGCCACAAATGACATTACCCAAACAGCGGTTTCAGTGGGTGGAAGATATTCCTCGACATTTACAAAAATCCTGGGATTTATATATAGATAGGTTTGGACAAGATCCTAGAGGTTTATGGCCTTCCGAACAGTCCGTTAGTCCGGAAATTTTACCGTATATTATTAAACAAGGCTTTAAATGGATTTGTTCAGATGAAGCCGTTTTAGGTTGGTCATTAAAACACTTTTTTCATCGTGACGCTGCGGGAAATGTCCAAGAACCAGAATTGCTTTATCGTCCCTATCGTCTGCAAACTCCAGCAGGTGAAGTGGCGATTGTTTTCCGTGATCATAGACTATCAGATTTAATTGGCTTTACCTACGGGTCTATGCCAGCAAAAAAAGCCGCAGCAGATTTAGTGGGACATTTGCAAGCTATCGCTAAACAACAAAAAGAAAGTAATGACGATCAACCTTGGTTAGTTACAATTGCCCTAGATGGGGAAAATTGTTGGGAATTTTATCCCCAAGATGGGAAAGAATTCCTAGAAACATTATACGAAAGTTTGAGTAATCAATCCAATATCAAACTTGTCACTGTTTCCGAATTCATTGAAAAACACCCACCCACCGCAACTATTCCCGCTGCACAACTCCATAGCGGTTCTTGGGTAGATGGCAATTTTACCACATGGATCGGCGATCCAGTTAAAAACCGCGCCTGGGACTATCTCACTGCAGCCAGACAAGTCTTAGCAAATCATCCCGAAGCCACAGAAGAAAACAATCCCGCAGCTTGGGAAGCATTATACGCTGCTGAAGGTTCAGACTGGTTTTGGTGGTTTGGAGAAGGACATTCTTCCAATCAAGATGCCATTTTTGACCAATTATTTCGGGAACATCTCTATGGCATTTACAAAGCCTTAAATGAACCCATACCCCCATATCTGCACACTCCGCTGGAAATCCATGAAGCCCGTGCAGACCATAAACCACAAGGCTTTATTCATCCGATCATAGATGGTAAAGGTGATGAACAGGATTGGGATAAAGCCGGACGCATTGAAGTTGGTGGTGCAAGGGGAACAATGCACAATAGCAGCACTATTCAACGTTTATGGTATGGGGTAGACCATTTGAATTTTTATGTGCGAGTAGATTTTAAAACTGGCGCTGTTCCCGGTCAGGATTTACCACCAGATTTACACCTACTTTGGTATTATCCAGATAGAACAATGGTGAATAGTTCCATACCTCTAGCAGAAGTACCGGACAGCGCACCTTTAAATTATCTATTTCACCATCATTTAGAAGTGAATTTACTCAGTCAATCTGTGCAGTTTCGAGCAGCAGGAGACGATCATTTATGGTACCCTCGTGCTACTCGCGCCCAAGTTGCGTTAGGTTCTTGTTTAGAAATAGCAGTACCCTGGGCTGATTTGCAAGTCCCTCCAGATTATCCTCTGCGGTTGATTTTGGTGTCTTCTGATGATGGTTGTTTTTCTGGTTATGTGCCGGAAAATGGTTTGATTCCGATTGATGTTCCTTAGTGGAGATGATTCCCGGTTTTTTTGATCGGGAGTCTAAATTTTTTATCTCACGCAAAGGCGCAAAGGCGCAAAGGAAGAGTTATATTTTGTATTTTTGGTGAAAGTTGGACTAGAATCTTTGTTCGGCCGTCTTCATGCGGATTTTTTCTTGGCCATTTTCGGGCAGTTTTTGGGTTTTGTACAAGATGATTTATAATAATGATTATCATTTTTGGTGAGTTATATTATGTCGTCTGAAAACTCGTCTACGGATAACCTCTTGCATCTTTCTCAGCGTCCCCGTCGTCTCCGTCGGACTGAAACTTTACGGAAAATGGTACGGGAAACTACTTTAAGTGTGGATGATCTGATTTATCCCATGTTTGTTATGGAGGGGGAAGAAGAAAAAGTAGAAATTGCTTCTATGCCACGATGTTATCGCTATTCTCTAGATTTACTCCTGGAAGAAATTGCGGAAGTGTCACGGTTGGGTATTAATGCTGTTGCGCTTTTCCCGGTTATCCCAGAAGATCAAAAGGACGACACAGGTACAGAAAGCTACAACCCAGAGGGATTAATCCAGGAAACTGTTAAAGCTATTAAAAAAGCAGTCCCGGAAATCTTGATTATTACTGATGTAGCCCTTGACCCTTTTACTACTCATGGTCATGATGGTTTGGTTGATGAAAATGGCAAAATTCTCAATGATCCAACTTTAGAAGTGTTAGTAAAAATGGCACTTTCCCAAGCAGAAGCGGGAACTGATTTTGTTGCCCCTTCTGATATGATGGATGGTAGAATTGGGGCAATTCGCACGGCTTTAGATGCTGAAGGTTATATCAATGTAGGGATTTTGGCATACTCCGCAAAATATGCCTCCGCCTATTATGGACCATTCCGGGATGCTTTGGATTCTGCTCCCAAATTTGGCGATAAAAAAACCTATCAAATGGACGCAGCTAACGCGAAAGAAGCTTTAAAGGAAATTGAATTGGATATTGCTGAAGGTGCAGACATCATTATGGTTAAACCAGCTTTGGCATATTTAGATATAATTTGTCAAGTAAAAGCAGCAACAAATTTACCAGTCGCAGCTTATAACGTTAGTGGTGAATACGCAATGATTAAAGCGGCTGCTCAATATGGTTGGATTGATGAAAAAAAGGTGATTTTAGAGACTTTAACCAGTATGAAACGGGCTGGTGCTGATTTGATTTTAACTTACTTTGCCAAGGAAGTGGCTTTGATGTTGATGTAGTTGAGTCAGTTGTCAGAAAAAATTGAGCTTTTTAATCCAATTTGTACCATTAAGACTTTTTTGCGCTATCATGATAACGATTATCATTATTTTAGTGTAGCCAGTTTTGTAACATCCTTTGATTCGTTAAGTAAGATCATTAGATTTCGATATGAATACCATCACCTTAAACACAACAAACACAATTCCTGAAATTCCCAAACAAGGAATGCCAATTACTATTATTACGGGATTTCTCGGAAGTGGTAAAACTACGCTTTTAAATCAAATCCTACAAAATAAACAAGATTTAAAAGTCGCTGTTCTCGTCAATGAGTTTGGTGATATTAACATTGATAGTCAATTACTAATTTCTGTAGACCAAGATATGGTAGAACTTAGTAATGGCTGTATATGTTGTACAATTAATGATGGTTTAGTTGATGCTGTTTATCGAGTTTTAGAACGAGAAGAACGCATTGATTATCTAGTAATTGAAACCACTGGTGTTGCTGACCCTTTACCAATTATCCTAACTTTTTTTAGCACAGAATTGAGAGATTTAACTAACATAGATTCGATTCTCACAGTGGTAGATGCTGAAGCATTTGATGAAGAACACTTCCAGAGTGAAGCAGCTTTAAAACAGATTACTTATGGGGATATTATTCTCCTCAATAAAACAGACCTTGTTACCCCAGAGAAAATTCAAGAAGTAGAAAATTTCATCCATGATATCAAGCATGGAGCGAAGATTTTACATACTCAATATGGTGAAGTTGCTTTACCTTTAATTTTAGATGTGGGTTTAACACCAAAAGATAAGTACATTGCTATTGATGATGAAGATCAGCATAAACATGAACATCATCATCATCATGAACATGAGCATCATCATCATCACTCTGATCATTTAGACAATGATGGGTTTGTTTCCATTTCTTTCCAAAGTGATAAACCATTTGATGTGCATAAATTTGAGAATTTCCTAACCGAAGAAATGCCAGAAAATGTATTTCGAGCTAAGGGTATTTTATGGTTTAGTGATAGTGAGTTACGTCATATCTTTCAACTGAGCGGACCTCGTTACACTTTGCACGCTGATGAATGGTATACTTCACCGAAAAATCAGGTAGTTTTTGTTGGCAGAAAACTGGATACTAATGAGATTTACACAAAACTTAACAAATGTTTGTTATAGTTTAATAGTAGTAACTAATGAGCAAATTTAGTTAATAGATATTCGACTATTAACATCCACCATAACTCATCCCACTAAACTTAGAAAATGACTTTATCTATTCGTCCAGAACTAACTTCTGCTGCTGATATAATTTCATCTTTATCTAATCAGCAACAGCCAACTGTAACAGAGGCAGACATGATGCAAGCTGTACGCACTCTACTGATTGGATTAGGAGAAAATCCAGATCGTGAGGGATTAAAAGATACTCCCAAAAGAGTTGTTAAAGCGTTAAAATTTCTTACAAGTGGATATGATCAATCTATAGATGAACTGCTAAATGGAGCAGTATTTACAGAAGATGCAAATGAAATGGTTTTAGTCCGGGATATTGATCTTTTCAGTTCCTGTGAACACCACATATTACCAATCATTGGCCGCGCTCATATTGCTTATATTCCTAATGGTAAAGTCATAGGATTATCAAAAATTGCCCGCATTTGTGAAATGTATGCTCGACGTTTACAAGTGCAAGAACGGCTAACTTTACAAATTGCTGACGCACTGCAAGGTTTACTCAAACCTCAAGGGGTTGCAGTGGTAATTGAAGCAACTCATATGTGTATGGTGATGAGAGGAGTGCAAAAACCAGGTTCTTGGACTGTTACCAGTGCTATGCGTGGTGTGTTTTCTGAAGACGCACGCACTCGTGAAGAATTTATGAATTTAATTCGTCACAGTGCTAATTTTAAATAGGCTTTGTGTGATGTAGGGATAAGAGATTTTTTATCTCTACATTATATTGATATTTGAACGCAGATAAACGCGGATAAACGCAGATGAAAAGGGATAAGTTATCATGATTGGAAATTTGAAATTTAATGAGCAGGGGTTAATTCCGGCTATAGCTCAAGATTATCTTGATGGTACTGTTCTAATGATGGCTTGGATGAATGCAGAATCAATTCAAAAAACCCTGGCTACAGGTGAAGTTTATTATTGGAGTCGTTCCCGTTCTCAGTTGTGGCATAAGGGGGCAACATCTGCACATATTCAAAAGGTAAAAGAGCTTTTTTATGATTTTGATGGTGATACAATTCTCATCAAAATTGAGCAAGTTGGTGATATTGCCTGTCATACTGGAGCAAGAAGTTGTTTTTTTAATTCTGTGGGAATTTTATCTCATAAATTATAATTTATATTGATTATGACTTTACCAATTATTACCGTTGTCGCTGGATTATTTGGATCTGGAAAAACTACCTGGATCTGTCAACAAATTCGAGATATTAAATCTATTGAAAAAGTAATTTATTTTTCTCCAGGAACGGGGAATATCCCCATTGATCAAACTAAAATAGCCACTGAATTTCCTGATCTGAAAATATTTGGTGATGGTCAAGAAATTGAATTTCTATATCACATCCCCACAGCAGAGAGTGTTTATGTTGAATTAGGTTCTTATCTAGAGTTAAATAGTATATCAAAAATATTAGATCATCTCACTTACCATGCTATAGCAATTATTCCAGAGGAGTTAAAAAACTCTGAATATGATAGTTGGGCAAATGAAATTATCTATGGCGCACCAGTTCCAACTATAATTGTAGAAAATTTATGGCGGGTAGAAACTACGGGGCAAGTAATTGATGAAAATAGTTTAGATGAATTTTGGTATGAAATAACTCACGGTGCTTATGGGATTGTTACCCGTGCTAAGGCAATTTTCGATGTTAATGATGGACGTTCTCTTTACTGTGATTTTGTCTCTGGTGTTCCCCAAACGGACTTTTTAGAATTAAACGTACCAAGGTATTTAGAAGGTAGACCTCAGCGATTTAGTGGCATAGAAATAGCCGGAAAAAACTTAAATGAAACCGCTTTAAAAGCAACATTATCCGATTGCTGTTTATCTGAATCCATGATTTTGCAATATCAACAACAAGTACAACAAATTTTACTAGAAGGTCAACAAGTATGAAAATAGCTGTCATGTCATGTATTCATGGTAATTACGAAGCCTTAGATGCTGTATTATTAGATATTGACAATCAAAAAGCTGAAAAAATATTTTGTGTTGGTGATTTAGTGGGATATGGACCCCACCCTAATGCGGTAATTAACCAAATTCGCTCCTTGGATATTCCTACCTGCGCTGGTTGTTGGGATAAAGATATTGTGGAAGGATTGAATGCTTGTGATTGTAGTTATCCTTCAATATTGGCAGAAAAAAGAGGACTAAAGGCTCACCAATGGACAAATCAGGAAATCCACCCGGAAAACCGGGAATTTTTGGCCAATTTACCCCATAGTCTCCAATGGCGAAACTTAGCCTTTGTTCACGGTAGTCCCCATAGCAACCATGAATATTTATTACCTGAATTGGATGCTTTTGTCGCTTTAGAAAGGGTACTTTCCACAGGTGCAGATGTGCTATTTTGTGGACATACTCACGTTCCTTATACTCGTAATCTTAATGCTGGTGAGTTACAAGTTCAGGTTAGTAGTCAAGCAGAATTACGGAAAATTAACTTTTCATCTGCGCTGAAAAAGATTGTTAATGTTGGTTCTGTCGGAGAACCTCGACATGGACGGACAAATGCAACTTATGTAGTTTATGAAACTGATACTCAAGGGGTGACTTTGCGGGAAGTTACCTATGATTATCAAAAAACCTGTGCAGCAATTATCGAAAAGGGATTACCAGAGATCTTTGCTTGGCGTTTAGCGCATGGCTTAGAGTATGCTGAACGGGCAGAAGATCCAACTCATGTTTGTACAAGATAAAATAACTAATCCAAAATCTAAAATCTAAAATCCAAAATTGACTATGTGGGCAATATTGAGTGGAATTGAAGGAAATTTGCCAGCCTATGAAGCTGTGATAGCTGATATTAAGCTGCAAAGCCGTTACATAGAGGCATTATATATTATCGGTGATTTAGTCGGTCCAAGGCGAGAATGTGAACAGCTAGTGGAAAGGGTAAAATCACCGCGACGGGGTGAATTAGCACCAATGGTTTGTAAGGGATGGTGGGAAGAACAGTGTTTGATTTTACATGGTTTGGGTCCAACTGGAGACGCACCGGAATTACTAGCAAAATATGGTGGTGATACGGTGCAGATGTTGTGGGACTGTGTTTCCCGTCCAACTGTAGAATGGTTGAGAAATCTGGATTTTGGATTTTTTGAATTAGATTGTTTGTTAATCCACGGTTCAACAGCGGGTGTACATGACGAACTTACTCCCGATACTCCCCCAATTCAAATGTTAGATAGATTATCACGAATGCAAGCAAATAATCTATTTTGTGGTCGTTCTGGGTTAACTTTTCAGTATCAGTTACAAGCTGGTTCTATTAGCAGTGAAATCACTACTCTTGATCATCAATTGTCTCCGCAAACTGTCAATATTAACCCTCGTCAAGTGATTGGTGTGGGAAATGTGGGACGGACTCTAGGAGAAGCAACATATACTCTCTACAATCCTGAGACAAATCAGGTGAAGTTTAAAACCGTGTATTACGGACAAGCTAAGGGTTTTCAAAAGCGGCAGATTTGTAACTAAGGTCTAGAAAGACCTAATACTCGCCATTTTTCCCGACTCAGAAAAAAGCCAATCCCATTACTATTAGTACAAGTTAAACCAGTTTTTTGGGAAACACATTTAAAACCACCATTGTTCCAAGTCCGTCCATAAGCCAAAACGGGTTTATTTTTATCAGCGACAGTATCACTAATACACAAAATTTCTGGTCTAGCATCAGCAGGTAACAAAAAACCCATTCCCCAATCAAACCCGCAATATCCAGGGTAAGGTTGAGGCGGTTTGGGTTTTAGCGAAGTATTGATTTCACACCTTAAACTATTTGTTTCTCCTGGAATTAGCTCACAAAACATATTACCACTGGGGGATTGAAACCCTTTTGGTGCAGCAATACTTACCTGTGGCAATACAGTTACTATGCTGGTAACTAGAAAGATAAATTGTTTATACATAATTGGATTATATCTGAAAAGGTTGGGTTGGGAAAAGGTTACCTTCGCATAGCAAATGGTACGGGAGGCGTTAGCCATAGTGTGGCGGAGTTATAACCCAATAAATGCGTATGTGTTGCGCTATCGCTTAATCCAATAAAGCAAAAAATGGCGAAGATATTGAGAATAATAAGATTATTTCTATGACTGTGAAAACGGGTCTTTAGATATGATATGTGTAAGTTGGAGTGAATTCCGTGCCAATGGATATTTAAAGGTGTTTTGACGGATAATAGAAAACTTCTTGGCCAGATTAAGCCGGATTTGTGACTTTCGCTGCTGAGAAGTTTTGACAACAAAAATTTGTAATTGTTTAGAAATTGTAATTTTAGGTTCGGGAATCTATGTTAACCAACGCGCAAACCCCCACTATCACAAAGGATTCATCTGATGTTCTCCCTGGTGTGAATGCTCAGGCTAGAGTCAGTCAGTTTATGCAGAATGTGCAGGATGAAATTACCCAAGGTTTAGAGAAATTAGATGGTCTGGGGACGTTTCAGGAAGATAGTTGGCAGCGTCCAGAAGGGGGTGGTGGGCGATCGCGTGTCCTGCGGGATGGGGCAATCTTTGAACAAGCAGGGGTAAATTTTTCTGAAGTTTGGGGTTCTCATTTACCTCCTTCAATTTTAGCCCAACGTCCAGAAGCAGCAGGACATGGATTTTATGCAACGGGTACTTCTTTGGTGTTGCACCCACGAAATCCTTATGTACCTACAGTCCATTTAAATTACCGCTATTTTGAAGCAGGTCCAGTTTGGTGGTTTGGTGGAGGTGCGGATTTAACACCTTATTACCCCTTTGCTGAAGATGCAAAACATTTTCATAACACTTTTAAACAAGCTTGTGATCAACACCATCCTGAGTATTATCCTGTGTTTAAGCGGTGGTGCGATGAATATTTTTATCTGAAACATCGGGATGAAACACGAGGAATTGGTGGTTTATTTTTAGATTACCAAGATGGTCAAGGTTCTATCTATCGCGGCCCAGATCCTCATGGGGACGCAGCTATTTATAGTAATCAGGTAGGTCAATTACCGTCACGGAGTTGGGAAGATATATTTGCTTTAGTTCAAGATTGTGCTGGGGCATTTTTACCTGCTTATGCGCCAATTGCGGAACGCCGACAGGGGATGGAATACGGCGATCGCCAACGTAATTTCCAATTATACCGTCGTGGTAGATATGTAGAATTTAACTTGGTTTATGACCGAGGGACAATTTTTGGACTGCAAACCAACGGCCGCACAGAATCAATTCTCATGTCTCTACCACCTTTAGTTCGTTGGGAATATGGCTACAAACCAGAACCTAATTCTCCTGAAGCTGAGTTGTATGAGACTTTTCTAAAACCGCAAGATTGGATAAACTGGAAACCAAGTCAACAATAGGCAGAGGTACAGGGGAGCAGAGGTGCAGAGGAGAATATTTTTCTTCCCCATCCCCAATCCCCAATCCTCAGTTATTTTCGTCAAATACTATGAATTTAAGTTACCTAAGGATGAGGAAAGAAGGACGACAAGAAGGTGTAGAAAGGGAAGGACGCGCTATGATTGAAAGTATCATGCAAGTCCGGTTTGGACAGGTTGATTCTCAGCTACAAACAATTAGCAACCCCCCGCAGAATTTACAAATAAATCAAAGCGCGAAAATAGAGAATTGGGGGGTTGACAATTGCTTTGGAATTTGTTATCATGAATTTGATGAGGAAGAACTATCTTAAAATAAATATTAATTTTTTCTAAACCGCTTACTACCAAAGTAGGCGGTTATGTTTTTTGAGGAAAGAAATTACCTTTGTGTCTGGGTACAAGATAAAATTTTGAGTAAAAGCGTTTATTTTGGAACGAGGGGAATTTATGGCTGTTAAAAAAGGCAATATGGTGCGGGCTATTCGGGAAAAGTTAGAAAATAGTCTAGAAGCTAAAGCTAGTGATTCCCGCTTTCCTAGTTATTTGTTTGAAACTAAGGGGGAAATTGTCGATATTAAGGGTGATTATGCTTTGGTGAAGTTTGGACAAGTGCCAACGCCAAATATTTGGTTAAAGTTAGAACAGTTGGAAGAGTTTGTTTAATTGGTAATTGTGCTTTAGCTTAACCGACAGAAGCCCCACGCCTGACCCTAAGGGCAGCGTGGAACTACCCAACAAGTGGTAGAATTAAGATTCAACCCCAATTCCCTCCCTAATATATATTGCGGTTGGGAATCTAAGGTTGATAAGGTTTATAATGTATAGGTGAAATTTTTCACCAACATACCAGGAACTAAACTTCCTCCTAATTGTCGGCTTTCGTAAGTTCCGACTTCGGGAATAAATTCCTGGAAGTTTGTTAAATCAATGAGATTTTCTGCGCTCCAAAAACGATAGAGACTTTCATCAAAGCGTAGGTTAGCAATGGGGGCAATAATTTCGCCGTTTTCTACCCAAAAGCAAGCATAACGAGTCATTCCTGTAATTCTGCCAGATGGGCGATCGCTCCAGTTTAAATAATGTAAATTAGAAACATATAACCCTGTATCTAAACTGGGTAAAATCTTCTCAAATGCCAAATTACCAGGATTAATTTCGGGAGAACGTAAGGTTTCTGAACCATTCGCACCATTAGCGGGTTTATGATATTCTTTCGCTGTGCGAGAATTAACTAAGCTATTAATTAAAATCCCTTTTCCAATTAAAGTTAATTCGGGTGCAGCCATTTCTCCTAAATTATTAAATCTGGGAACTAAACCACTTTGAAAATTTTCCTTTAAAGTGAATTTTGAAGAAAGTTGTTTTTCTTGACGTGATAAAGCAGCTAAAGCACTATTACCTTGTTGAATACTAGCTTCACTGATAGCACCCCAGGAAAACATACCCAATAAATCAGCCACCGCAGCGGGAGCAAAATAGGTTTTATATTGTCCTTTTGGTAATTCTTTAACTGGACGAGATAGCATTTCTAGCTGCTGTTTCCCATCATTTATTTTAGCTAAATAAGCAGCTTCATTCCATTCACTGCCGGCAAAAGTTCCTTTTACAGCTTGTCCTGATGCCATAAATAAGGAATAATCTAAATTAAAGGAATCAGTCACAAACCAGTGTTTTTGTCCGCTAGAATCACCATAACCTCTGATGACAATTCCCCCAGCATACATCCCCGTAAAATCTAAATTAGTCACAGTTTCGAGAATACTAGGAACTAATATTTCTGGAGTTAGTAATTTACCAGTATTAATTTCTCGACTGCTATGATTTCCTGATGGTAAAACTAAATAAGGATCAATTGGTAATAATGTTAATTCATCACGTAATTCTTGTAAAGCAGTGGATGATAATTCCCAGTCTATTTCCCAATTTCCAGTAAAGGGAAACTGACGAAAACTACTGCGTTGATTGGCCATTAAGGTTAGTTGAATCGAACCATCATGAACATAACCTGTTTGTCTAACTTTGGCAGAATTAAAGCGGGTAAATTGACTACTTTCGCTGCTAAGTCGCACAGTAAAATGTTCATCTTCTGCTTTTTTAATCAGCAGGGTTTCCACAAGTTGATTAAAAGTTTTTTCTAGCGTTGATAATTCTTCTGGTTTCATTTTTTAAATTGTATCTGGATCAATATTTAATTCTCGCAATTTTGCTGCTAAACGTTCTGCTTTTCTAGCTTCCCGTTCTGCTCTTTGAGCTTCTTGTTCTGCTCTTTGAGTTTGTATTGCTGTTTTTTTAGTTTCAGCTTCTGCGGTTTCTTCTGGTGTAGATACTAACTCTCCTGCTGGAGTAAAATACCTCAACAATCCTTGATGAATCCCTAAGTATAAACCTAACTGTTCACTCCATAAATATCCTTTTTTATTTGGTTCTAAAGGTTGATATTTATTATCAACTAAATGAAAACCTGCAAATTCTAATGTATAAGGGTCAAACCAAAAATAATCCGGTGTGCGGAAAGTATTTTGATAAAGTTCCTTTTTATATTCTCTATCAGTATTAGCTGTACTGGGTGAAAGAATTTCTAAAATGAAATTAGGATATTTACCATCTTCTTCCCACACTACCCAGCTTTTGCGGGTTTTGCGTTCAGTTTCCAAGACCACAAAAAAATCAGGACCTCGGAAATATTCTGATTTTTTCTGGTTAGGACTATAGTAAATACTAAGATTTCCCGCAGCATAGAAATCATATCTATCTTTCCAAAGCCATTTGAGACATTTAATTAAGAGCATAATCTGCTCTAGGTGCAGTTCTGATTCCACGGGAGGTTCATCACTATATAAATCACTAGGAGGAAAGATGACATCTGCGGAGATGTCTTGCTTCAATTCTAATTCTTGAGCAATGATCATATTGATATGGCATCAAGTAGCTACTTGTTCATTGTAGCATTAATTAAACTTTGCGCCTTTGCCCCTTTGCGCCTTTGCGCGAAACATAATTCATTAACCACCACCAAAAACCTCCACATTTGCAAATTCACAAACTGGTGAACCATGACCTACAGAAATGGCTTGATTTGGTTCTCCTTTACCGCAGAAAGGTGTACCATATATTTGCCAATTAGTATCATTACCAACTTTAATTAAACTATGCCAAAATTCTGGCGTAGTGGCACGATAGTTAGGATTACGCAGGGTTTTAGTAAGTTTACCGTTTTCAATTAATTTGGCATATTCACAACCAAATTGAAATTTATAACGTTGATCATCTATTGACCAAGAACGGTTAGATTCCATGTAAATCCCATGTTCTATTCCTGAGATAATTTCCTCAAAGGTGGCGTTTCCTGGTTCTAAATTCAAGTTAGCCATTCTGTCTATGGGGGGACGATTCCAGGAACAAGCACGCGCACAAGCAACACCTGGTAAATCTGCTCTAGCTTGACTTTCTAAACTACCTAAACCCCGTTGTAAAATGCCTTTTTTAATTACATATTCTTTCGTGGCTGCTGCACCAGTATCATCAAAACTATAACTGGCAAATTCACCTGGTACTGTAGGATCAAAGGTGATATTCATCAGCGGTGAACCATATTCTAATTTACCAAAATCATCTTTGGTAACAAAACTACCTCCAGCATAGTTGCGTTCATCTCCTAAAATGCGGTCAATTTCTAAAGGATGTCCGATACTTTCGTGAATTTGTAGCATCATTTGGTCTGGTGCTAAAACTAAATTGGTGCGGGTATTTGGACATTCTTCCGCTGTTAATAATTCTAATGCCTGTTCACCAACTTTTTGAACTTGATGCCATAAATTATCTTGTTTGAACAGTTCCCAACCTCCTTGATAAGAGTTTGCATGAGCGCCGTTATTGCTGCGTTGTTGGACGATTGTGCCATCTTGAGCGATCGCTCCAAAATGATGACTAAGAGATAGAATATTCTGATATATTTCGGAACCATTACTACTCACAAACCAAGTTTCTTTTTGATCTGTACCGACGGTGGCTGTAGTTTGAATGATTTTATCGTTAATTTTGAGTTGCTGACAAATCCGAATTAGTAAGTTGTTGATTTCTCCAGGACTAAAAGCGTCAAATGGTTCTAAAAATGGTGAGTTATATTCACCAACTACTTGAGGACGGGTATTTTCACTCAGGGGATATATCCACCATTTACTGGCTACTAATGCTTGTTTATAGGCGATTTCCGCAGCGTTTTGTAAGCTGGAAATATCTAAGGAGTTGGTGGCTGCATAACCTAAACAACCATCAACTATGACTTCTATCATTGCTCCCATATCCAATGATTTACCATTGCTTTGGGGTAAACCATCACGCACGGAATGATGGGTTGAAGTTGTTTTTACGGCTCTAATTCCTACCCAGTCAGCGGGGATGTTTAAATGAGAAATTGCGGTTGTTAATTGTTTCCACATTGTGTTAATTAAAAATTGAGAATTAAAAATTCAGAGTTCTGAATTCATTTTTGGTTATTTTGCTGTGTTTTGATAATGATAGCAGCAATGATCTTGATTAATTCATTAATTTCACCAAGTATAGGTACTAACCTATGTTCAGGAATTAACTCAGATGCAATTAGTAGTTTTAGCCAATATCTAGTTTCCCTTGCTTCTTTTAAAGCAATTTTTAATTTGTGAATAAAATCTGCTGTACTTTCCGCTGCTTGTGATTCATCAACATTTGCTCCAATAGATGTTCCAGACCTCAGCAATTGTTTTGATATTGTGCGTGCCACTCCTAAACTTTCATCTAACACCTTACAAAGCTTAACAATGCGTACAGCAAACTCAAATGTTCTATCAGTGATTGCTTTGTAGTTGCTCATCTCCTCCTTTTTAATTTTTAATTCTTAATTTTTAATTTACCCTCTATGCCAGCGTGTTCCTTCTTTGCTATCTATTAAAGTAACGCCTTTTGTTAATAGTTCATCGCGGATTCTATCTGATTCGGCGAAGTTTTTAGTTTTTCTTGCTGTTTGTCTTTGTTGAATTAGTTCTTCAATATAAACATCACTTAAACTATCATTGACAAGGTTTTCTGTTTCTGGTTTGGCAGTTAAACCTAAAACTTCTGCTAATGTAATTAGGGTTTGCCATTTTTGCAGTAGTTCGTTAGCTGGGGTTTCTGTTTTTCCTTGATGAACAATGATGTTTCTTTCCCGATTTAGTTCTTTGGCTAATTCAAAAATTATTACTAAACCACCAGGAAAGTTAAAATCATCATTAACGGCTTCTTGAAATCTCTCAATCTCGGAATTTTGGATTTGGTTAGATTCATCCCACTCTAGTTTTTTACCATGTTGATGTCCAAATAATAAAGCTTCTTTGATAGTATGCCAGCCGTTGGTTGCTGCTAATATAGCATCATCGGTAAAATCTATGGGTTTGCGATATTGTGCCATCATCACAAATAAACGCACAGCCATGGGGTCTACACCCCGATCTAATAATTGACGAATGGTGATAAAATTACCCAAGGATTTGGACATTTTTTCCCCATCTACTTTTACCATACCGTTGTGTAACCAATAATTGGCTAAAGGTTTGCCGGTAACGGCTTCCGATTGAGCAATTTCGTTTTCATGGTGAGGGAAAATTAAGTCAGCACCACCAGCATGAATATCTATAGTATCACCCAAGCGATCGCGCACCATGGCCGAGCATTCTATATGCCATCCGGGGCGACCTTTTCCCCAAGGAGACTCCCACGCGGGTTCACCGGGTTTTGCAGACTTCCACAGGGCAAAATCAAAGGGGTATCGCTTCTTTTGATATTCTGCGTCTTCGACGTTTACCCGTTCACTTGCACCGGCTTGCATATCTTCTAATTTCCGTCCCGAAAGTTTGCCATATTCGGCAAAATTCTGGACTGCATAATACACATCACCGTGAGACGGATACGCAAAACCTTTATGTTCTAAATCGTGAATTAATCTTTGAATACCGTTCATTGTATGTGTAGCGCGGGGGTATTCATCAGCTTCTTTAATTCCCAACCGCGACATATCTTCAAAATATGCTTGAATATATTTTTCGGCGACAACTTCCATGGAAGAATCTTCTTCTCTGGCGCGTTTGAGAATTTTATCATCAATATCCGTAAAATTTTGGATATAGCGGACATCATAACCGATAAATTGCAGATAACGACGCACTACATCCCAAACAATACAAGCTCTAGCATGACCCAAATGGCAGTAATCATAAACCGTCACGCCGCAATAATACATCTTAACCTTGCCAGGTTCGACGGTGGTAAATTGTTCTTGACGACGGGTGAGAGTATTGTAAATAGATAGGGTCATAATAGAGGAATAAGGCAATCTGACGATAAACAATGATAACGCAAGTTGATGACAATGGCGTAAATGAAAATTTTGGTAGCTAATAATTGGCTATGATTATTGTTAGTAATAGTTCGTAATCTTGTCAACACCTGGAGGTAAAGTATGATTCAATCTATCATTTAATCAATGGAGAATATCGAGTTAGTCAATTTAGAGAAAATCAAACTATAGTATCACCAACTTTCCCAGAACTTACCCTCAGTGCTAACCAGATTTTTCAAGCTAGTATGTAAATATGTTATACCAATTTTATATGAGACGGCACAGAATCATGAAATCCATAAATTCATCCGTCTTCATCTGCGTTTATCTGCGTTTATCTGCGGTCAATTATTCTTGAAATCTGATTCTATACAGCTTCATCTTAATTTGGTATTACTGTAATGCCGAGTGGACAAAATCAAGATAAAATTTAGAATACACCAAAATCCTACTTTACGACTATGACATCATCAGTTACTACAGAATCTCACCCAATGGCAGCGACCAAACAAGGTTTACCAGTAACAATTATTACGGGTTTCCTTGGTAGTGGTAAGACGACTTTGCTCAATCATATTCTCACAAATCAGCAAGGTGTAAAAACCGCTGTGTTAGTGAATGAATTTGGCGAAATTGGTATTGATAATGAATTGGTTGTTTCCACTGATGAAAACATGGTGGAATTAAGTAATGGCTGTATTTGCTGCACAATTAATAATGACTTGGTTGATGCTGTTTACAAAATTTTGGAAAGGGAAGAAAAGCTAGATTATCTAGTTGTAGAAACCACTGGTTTAGCAGACCCTTTACCCGTAGCTATGACATTTCTGGGTTCAGAATTGCGAGATTTAACTCGGTTAGATTCTATTATTACTGTAGTTGATGCGGCAAATTATAGCTTAGATTTATTCAATTCTGAAGCGGCTTTGAGTCAAATTACTTATGGTGATGTCATTATTCTCAATAAAACTGATTTAGTTGATGAAACCACTTTGCAGGAATTGGAGAAAAAAATCAACAATATTAAGGAAGGTTCCAGAATTATTCGCACGACAAAATCCCAAGTTCCCCTACCTTTAATTCTTAGTGTTGGTTTGTTTGAATCTGATAAATATTTTGATTCTCACGCAGAAGAACATCATGATCATGATGATTGTGGACATGAACATCACGATGATCATGATCATTCTACCTGTGGCCATGACCACCATGATCATGAACATCATCATCATTCTGACCACTTAGAAAATGATGGTTTTATCTCTATTTCTTTCCAAAGTGAAAAACCTTTTTCGATTAGAAAGTTTCAACATTTCTTAGATAATCAATTACCCACAAATGTCTTCCGTGCTAAGGGAATTATGTGGTTTGATGAAAGTCCCCAACGTCATATTTTCCATCTTTGCGGTAAACGCTTCACTATTGATGATGATCAATGGAAAGGTGAAAAGAAAAATCAGTTAGTGTTAATTGGTCAAAATCTGGATACCGAAACCTTACTTCAGCAGTTAGAAAATTGTATTTGTCTTCCTTCTATTAGTAGAGGTAAAGGATTTGGGAAGTAGTAATTAAATAATATCCATATCTCCGACTTCTTCAAGAAGTCGGGGTTCTTGTTTTTTGTCAATTTTATTGGTAATCCTAAACAACCGACAATCTCTGTTTGTAATTTAATTGATGAAGAATATCAAATTAGCAAGTTTCGAGATCATGAACGGATTATTTCCCAAACTTTTCCTGAATTAAATCTTACTGCAAATCAGCTTTTTAAAGATTATATATAATAAAATCATAATTTATGAATAAATTGTTCCATCACATACTCCCTGAGAACAGGTTGCAAAGTGTACTTACCCGCTTCTTTCTCTATTAAACAGCGTGAATATAGCTTTTCTATTGCTTGTAAAAGTTGGGATTTAGAAACAGTCGGTAATATATTTTGATTTGGTGCTAAATCAGTAATAGTTGTTAATTGCTGGTCAGTGGACAGACAGTACATAATTTGCCATTCTAGAACCGAGAGGGGGTTTAACTGCTGTTCCAGTAAGCTGTTAATATAATTACTGACTAATAATGTATCTTGTTCTAGGAATTTTTCAATATTACCATTAAATAATTCAATGATGGTATTAACAACAATTTTAACTTTCAGAGGATTATTACTATACAGATGACATAATTCAAACTTTTGTTCTTCAGTCCCTAGTAATTGTTTTGATTGTATCAGGGAAAAGGCTATTTTTGATGAACCATGCAACCTCAAGCAACGCACTGATAATGACCAATTCTCTAGTAAGGTGACTTGAACAGGTTTAGCTCTACTAGTGAAAATCAAACAGCTTTGATGGTTGGTTTCGGCAATTATGCAGAGTAAATGATTATATTTGGTATTACCCGCATCTAAAACCGTTTCTAGGTTATCTAAGATAATCAGACAACGATAGGTACGCAGATAATGGATAACTCGATTGATATTTGGTTTGCTTTCTTTTTGATGGGAGACAAAAGATAGCAAGTCAGTGACCTTGGCATTGATTATTGTTAAGTATTTGGTTATTTTGCAGTAGGTTTATTTGAGTAAATATTGAATATGGCTAGGATTTTTAGGAAATTTGCGTAAATTTTAGGAGTTAAGCACTGCACACATTATTGTTAATGTGGATGATGGGATTCGGTTATTTCAGGTATTTATCCGCAAACCGGATTTGTTTTTTAGGATACTAAAAGTTAAATTAAGTGTAGAATAAACGGTTTAAAACGTTTTTGTTATCTATCTAAAGATAGATATATTTTATTTCCATCTTCAGAACCCGGAAGTTATAGATTTAGTGAATTGTTTCTCTGATTTATCAAAGTCACTCAAAAGTCACTCGAAAGTCACTATTTCTCACTACGGAAGTCACTTAGCAGTGAAATAGGATATTTAACAAGAAGAATTTTTACTAGCACGGTTCAGAAGCATCACTTACGCAATATCTCTCATTCATG
This sequence comes from Anabaena sp. AL09, assembly GCF_001672255.1. Taxonomy (NCBI): domain Bacteria; kingdom Bacillati; phylum Cyanobacteriota; class Cyanophyceae; order Nostocales; family Nostocaceae; genus Anabaena; species Anabaena sp. AL09. The sequence continues at coordinate 1,642 of NZ_LJOQ01000104.1, read as the reverse complement.
GGTAGGAATTAAACCTACTTCCAGGGTACAGATTTTGTTTGGCTTTTGCTTATCCATCAGAACACCATAATTTTAATCTAAGGAGTCAGTCATGAAAAGCTTCACAACTTTACTAAACAACTTTTCTACTTTAGATAGCATCCTAGAGGAAGCATTACAGAATACATCTCAATATCTCAGTCGGTTCATATTTGATGCGAAGTACACCCAGAAGTTAGAGACTGCTTTTGGTAATGATTTTGATGCCAAAAAAGCTAATCAATTATTTGGTGATTTTGCGAAGGGTAAATTTAATGCCGTTCCTACCATTGAGATTGTCAGTCGTAATGATATTAATGGTGCAAATGGGGCTTTTGCTGTAGCTACGGGTAAGATTTATCTATCCCGAGAGTTTATTACCGCAAATGCTCAGAATGTCAATGCAATTGCGGCTGTATTATTGGAAGAGTACGGGCATTATGTTGATTCACGGATTAATACAGCAGATACAGCAGGGGATGAGGGTGATGTTTTTGCTAGGTTAGTACAAGGGGATAGTTTAAGTGAGTCAGAGTTAGCCGTTTTGCGGGCTGAGGATGATAAGGCGACTGTGACTTTGGATGGTCAGGTTGTTGAGATTGAGCAGAATAGTATTATTTATGCCAATAACGGAACTGCAAATGGTACAGACGGAAATGATACAATATATGCTGCTAATAGCGATATTGTGTATGGAACTGGACCTAGTTTCACTACAGATATGTTGAAAAGAGACTTTTATAATCCTACAGTGTATGGCAAAAATGGTAACGATGTAATTCGAGATAGTTTTTGGAGAGATAATTTGTATGGAGATCACGGTAACGACATATTAACAACTCGTCGTGGTTCTGACTTAGTATATGGTGGAGAGGGTGATGACTTGTTATATGCAAGTGCTTACATTGATGGTAGCACTAAAAGACTTTGGGGTAATACTGGTTCAGATACCTTTATATTAGATGCTCAAGGGACAATAAAAACCACTCTTAATTTCAGTGTAGGACAACTCATTGAATTTAACAATGCCCTCAGTAGTACCAACACTAAATGGGGGCGAACCCTAAAAGATATTGTTTTTATGGGGTTAGGGGCTGCTTTCCCAAAGGCAGAAGGGTTTTTGTATCTTGCAGATATAGCTGCTAATGAAGGATTTGATCAGTTGGATGCGTTAAAACAAGAAGAAAATGCAAGGCGCTTACTTCAGCAGTATCCTAGCGATTCATGGGGAGAAATCGTAACATCAGGAACAAGAGACATAATATTAATTGAAGATTTCGAGATAGGAGTAGATACAATAGCTCTACCCAACTTAGAAAATCTTCCTAACTATAGCTACGGAGTAGGCGCTCAAGTATTTGACTATGGTTCAAGGGGAGTATATGTGTATATCAGAGAGGGCAACAATACACCTCAAAATATTGCCTTTATTAAAGAACCAACTAACTACAACACTAACGACAACAATAATCTAATTTTCGGAAATTTAATCCAACAGATGATTGATTCAAAGGCAGGAATCATTAGTGTGTTTAAGAGGGTGTTTGAAAAGTCGGACAAGTTGTAAAAAAGCTCTCTCAGTATAAGCTGTAAATAGATAATAGACAGCACGGAGAGAGTAACA
>NZ_LJOQ01000103.1:25474-26060 GCF_001672255.1 Anabaena sp. AL09 | reverse complement strand
ATAAAACCTCTCTCCAAACCTCTCTCCTACAAGGAGAGAGGCTTTAAACTCTTTAAATTCTCAAGTTTTTTTCCTGTTCCCTCTCCTCTTAGGAGAGGGTTAGGGAGAGGTATCTTATCCCCCGTGCCAGTGATAAACCCCCGAACTGACAGAGGTTGTCCGTCAATTCATCGAGGCAAACCGTGCGCCAAGGGATGTAGAAACAGACTTTTGACCTTTTTTGAGGTGAGTGGTAGAATGGGGTGACTTACTCCGCGTCGTCGCCCGCAAAAGGAATAAACTCATTTCCCCGAAATTGGGCTGTAACCTGACCGCTTTGATCCTTGGCAGTGGAGGTAGTTTCGCGTTCTACGGGAGCAACTTGTTGGGGGCGGATGTTCTTCTTAGTCATGGTGTGTTTTCCTTTTTGTTTGTTCGTTTTACTTCTTCCTGATGAAGAAGACTGGTTTGGTGAAGGCGTTAAATTGGCGTTGAAGGGTAATTTAACGAGTTGTGATTCACCAGAAGCTTTATATAAAACCTCTCTCCAAACCTCTCTCCTACAAGGAGAGAGGCTTTAAACTCTTTAAATTCTCAAGTTTTTTTC
>NZ_LJOQ01000103.1:0-25299 GCF_001672255.1 Anabaena sp. AL09 | reverse complement strand
GAAGAAGACTGGTTTGGTGAAGGCGTTAAATTGGTGTTGAAGGGTAATTTAACGAGTTGTCATTCACCAGAAGCTTTATATAAAACCTCTCCACTAGGAGAGAGGCTTTAAACTCTTTAAATTCTCAAGTTTTTTTCCTGTTCCCTCTCCTCTTAGGAGAGGGTTAGGGAGAGGTAGAGTTTTAGTATTAACTAATGTGAATTTTTCAGAATAATCAATGCAACTCCCTACCATGAGATGATAAAAAGTGCAATTACTAATCAGTAGGCTAAGTGAAGCTACCCTGATTCTGATAGTACAGCCAATTATGATTCAAGGCAAGACCTTATCAATAAAAATTACTTATAGTAAATCAGGTTATTGACATTCCTGTTTGCTTGATATTTCCGTGAAGCGGAAATCACTATCTCCTCCCGTCAAGTATTTGTAAATACTGATTTTCATCCACAGCAAAGGAGAAAATAAACACTTACTAAAACCGTTTTTTTTTTTGACATAAGAAAAAATTATATCAGTTAAAATATGTAAATTGAGTTGACATTTCAGCCGAATAATATGAGAATTACTTTTGTGTTCTAGAAGCACAATCGTAATAAAAATGTCATAAAATAGATATTTATGGCGCAAAATAGATGTTTAAGCAGATAATTAACAAATTAAATGCCAAAATCCTCAATTGAAACGGAAATCCAGAAATTATGGAACTTGACACAGGGTGATTCACAAATATGTGTAGCTATACTCGACGGATTGGTTGATCAATCTCATGATTGCTTAAATGCAGCAAATTTAACAAGATTGCCAACACTTATTCAGGGAGAAGCTACTGCTAATGGATCTATGTCTGGACATGGAACTCATGTAGCAAGCATCATATTTGGTCAACATAATTCCTCAGAATTACGGGGAATTGCTCCCCAATGTCGAGGGTTAATAGTCCCTATTTTTGGTGACAATAATAGAAAACTTTCTCAACTAGACCTATCTCGTGCCATAGAACAAGCCGTCAATGCTGGAGCGCATATTATCAATGTCAGTGCTGGACAACTCACTGATAATGGTGAAGCAGAAGGCTGGTTAGATAGGGCTGTGCAACTATGCAAAGATCACAATGTTTTAATTGTGGCTGCTGCTGGTAATGATGGTTGCGAATGTTTGCACGTTCCTGCATCTTTACCCACCGTATTAGCAGTAGGGGCAATGAATGACCAAGGTAAACCCATAGACTTTAGTAACTGGGGGGAAAAATATCAAAACCAAGGCATTCTTGCACCGGGAGAACACATTTTAGGGGCAAAACCGGGGGGAGGGACACAAAAACTCAGTGGTACTAGCTTTGCTACTCCCATTGTCTCCGGTGTCGCTGCTTTACTCCTAAGTCTGCAAGTTCAACGTGGTGAAAAACCCGACCCCGCTAAGGTGAGAGCGGTTTTATTAGAAACTGCTATACCTTGCACAGATAAGGATACAGACGATATTAGTCGCTGTTTATTAGGTAAATTAAATATTTCTGGTGCATTGGCATATTTTACAGGAGGAACAATGTCCGAAGAATTAGATACAGTAGAAACCGTTGACAGTATTGAAGCTGCTGGTTGCGGTTGTGCAGAGATTACAAATAGTGCTGAACCAGAACCCAGCCCGGAAGAATTTATACCCCCTGAATTTTTCCCAGTAGTTCCTGCTGTGACAACTTCCGCACCTTTAACAAATTCATCCAATTCTCAATTTACTACCATGTCAAATCGTACATCTAATTACATTACTGCTAGTCAAGCACCCAGCGATCTCGCTGAAGTTAACTTAGTGTATGCTTTAGGTACACTGGGTTACGATTTTGGTTCAGAAGCCAGAAGAGACTCTTTTAAACAATTAATGCCAGGGGTACAAATAGACGGAACAGCGATTCCCGCTAACCCTTATGATGCGCGGCAGATGGTAGATTATTTAGGAGATAATCTTTCTGAGGCTAAGTCCTTAATTTGGACATTGAATTTAGAATTAACTCCTGTCTATGCAATTGAACCAGGTGGGGCTTTTGCCAGAGATGTTTATGCTATTTTACAACAATTATTATCAGGACAAATTCAAGCAGAAGACAGCGAGAATTATGTAGAGAGAGTCAGTATTCCCGGTATTTTATCAGGACGCAGTGTGAAACTATTTTCTGGTCAAGTTGTACCTGTAATTGAAGTTCCCAACATTCGCGGAATGTATGGTTGGAAGGTGAATACTTTAGTTCAAGCTGCTATTCAGACAGTGCAAGCACAAGCTTCAGAAGCACAAGAAGAGTCTATTCGTCGGACTTTGGGTAGTTTCCTCAGCCGTATTTATTATGATTTACGGAATTTAGGGACAACTTCCCAAGATAGGGCGTTGAATTTTGCCTCTACGAATGCTTTTCAAGCGGCTTCTACCTTTGCGGAAGCTGTGGCTACAGGTATGGAGTTGGATAGTATTACTGTAGAGAAAAGTCCTTTCTGTCGTTTAGATAGCGATTGTTGGGATGTAAAATTGAAGTTCTTTGATCCTGAAAATAGCCGTCGTGCGAAGAAGCTATTCCGGTTTACAATTGATGTGAGTGATATTATTCCTGTTACTTTGGGCGAAGTCCGTTCTTGGTCTACTCCTTATTAATAGTGGTAGGTTAGGTTAAGCAACAGCGCAACCCAACAAAGTCTTTTATCTCGTTTATCTCGTTCCCAGTCTCTGACTGGGAATGCGGTTACAGAGGCTCTGACTCTGCTTTAATAGAAGGCAGAGCCTTCTAGAATTCATTCCCATACGGAGTATGGGAACGAGAAAATCATGTTGAGTTTTTTAATGTTGGGTAACATACGTCAACCCAACCTACAATCTAAAATTGATTATGAGATTACCCAAACTTTCCCCTCCGGTAAAAAGACCAGATATTATTTATCCTCATCGGTCTGTTGATGTCATTCATGGTAGAGTCGAGGACTTAGTTAGCATTCGTATGGACTTATTACATGGTGCTAATTATAATGACCCCGCTGCATTTCAAAATCGTAGTTATCAGCAAATTAAATCTTCTTGCAGTTGTGTAATTTAGGAGTTATCAAAATTATGAGTAAACAAAAGAAAACTCCCGCAAATTCGAGTCAACCAGAACCCAAACAAACAGCAGAAATTGAACGTAAATTATTATCTACTGGTTTAGAAGATTACGGCTTTTGGTCACAAGAAATGGCTAAACAAAAAGCCCAACAAACTGAACCTGATAAACCTTTTCGTCGTGGTCGTATTTGGTGTTAATTTTCAGATCCCCGACTTCTTAAAGAAGTCGGGGATCTAATTTTTTAAACTAAAGAGTCCCAAAACCTTTTTTCTTTTTCTCCTTCTTTTTCTTGGCTGGTGGTGCGCCGCCAGGATAGCCACGCCAGCCTGCGGCGGGACGATTACCACCTGCTGCTAAGGGATTTCCACCGCCAAACATTCCTCCCATACCGGGAATACCACCTTGTCCCATTTGCTGCATGAGCGATCGCATTTTTTGGAAGTCCGCTACCAGTTTGCTTACATCCGCTTCTCTATAACCAGAACCAGATGCTATCCTTCTTCGGCGACTGGGAGAACTTGATAATAAATCTGGATCACGGCGTTCTTTGCCCGTCATGGAATTGATCATAGCTTCACAGCGTTTTAGCTGGGTTTCTCCCTGCTTCAACTGATCCTCAGAAAGCTTGTTCATGCCCGGAATCATCTTCATAATTCCGCCCAAAGAACCCATGTTTTTCAACAACCGCATTTGCTTGAGAAAGTCAGTAAAATCAAATTTTGCTGACAGGATTTTCTCCTGCATTTGCTCTGCATCTGCCAAATCTATCTCTTCTTGGGCTTTTTCTACTAAAGTAAGAACATCCCCCATGCCCAAAATCCGCGAAGCCATGCGGTCAGGATAAAACGGTTGTAGAGCCTCGACTTTTTCTCCCACACCCACAAATTTAATCGGCGCACCGGAAATTTGCCGCACTGACAACGCCGCACCACCTCGGCTATCCCCATCCATTTTGGTCAGGATTGCCCCAGTAATGCCGATTTGGTCATGGAAGGTGCGCGTGAGATTTGCCGCCTCTTGCCCGGTCATTGCATCCACAACTAACAGGGTTTCATCGGGCTGGACTACTTCTTTGATGCGGGCTAATTCCGCCATCATATCTTCGTCAATTTGCAAGCGTCCGGCAGTATCAATAATTACTGTATTTATGCCTTCGGCTCTGGCACGTTCCACACCTTGACGGGCTATTTCTACGGGGTCTGCTGCAATTCCCAGTTCAAATACGGGGACATCAATTTGCTTACCAAGGGTAATTAATTGGTCAATAGCTGCGGGACGATAGATGTCTGTAGCCACTAATAAGCAACTACGGTCTTGTTTGCGTAAATGCAAGGCTAATTTAGCGGTGGCTGTGGTTTTACCGGTTCCTTGCAAACCAGCCATTAACACAACGGTGGTTTTCCCCGCAACTTCTGCGAGGGGAACATTTTCTTCCCCCATCACCTGCACTAATTCATCATAAACAATTTTGATGAATTGTTGGTCAGGACGTACACCAGCGATAACTTCAGCCCCCTGGGCCTTGGTTTCGACTTCGCTAATAAAATCTTTGACTACCTGGAGGTTAACATCTGCTTCCAACAAAGCCCGACGCACTTCCCGCAAAGCGTCTTGTATATTGGATTGGGAGATTTTATCCTGTCCTCGCAGTTTTTTCCAGGCGGATTCTAAACGGTCAGATAGTGCATCAAACATAATTCAGTTGTCAGTTGTTAGTTGTTAGTTGTCAGTAGGGGCGAAGCATTTGGAAGATAAATTATCGGTCATTGCCAAAAATAGTTCTCCAAATGCTTCGCCCGTACAGTNNNNGGGCGAAGCATTTGGAAGATAAATTATCGGTCATTGCCAAAAATAGTTCTCCAAATGCTTCGCCCGTACAGTTGTTAGTTGTCAGTTGTTAAGAACAGATTACCAATGACTAATGACAAATGACAAATCATTAAATAGGTTTGATGACAACAACACCATAAGCATCTGGGGAAAGATAATCTTTTGCAGCTTGGATTAAATCAGTTGCTGTCTGTGCTTGAATATATTGGGGATAATTAAAAGCTGGTTCTAAATCACCAATTAATGACTGATAATAACCATACAACCCAGCGCGATCACTTGGTGTTTCATTCCCAAATATAAACCGATTGGCTACACGTTGTTGAACACGGGCAATTTCTGATTCTTTGACAAATTCTGTTTGTAATGTGCGAAGATGTTGAATAATCCCTGCTTCGACAACCGCTAAATTTTCGACATCACATTTAGCAGAAATCGAAAACACACCTTGCAATAAATTACTCATATTACTCACAGAAATTGAAGATACTAATCCCCGTTCTTCCCGTAAATCTCGCACTAATCTAGATGTTCTCCCATGTCCTAAAATTCCTGCTAAAACATCAAGTGCATAAGTTTCATCTAATTCCATCAATCCAGGTACTCGCCACATCATTACTAATCTGGCTTGTTGAAGAGTTTCATCAACAACTTCCCTGCGGACTATTTCTGTAAATGCAGGTTCAGGAATTGCTGCTATTGATGTTAGTTTGTTGGTTGTTTGTTGATAATTTTTACTAAATTCTTCGGCGATAATTTCTACTAATTCTTCTACTGGTAAATTACCCACAGCTACTGCTGTAATTGACTGAGGTTGATACCAATGAGCATGAAAATCTCGCATTTGTTGCGGTTTAACTTGAGCAACAACTGCTTCTGGTCCAAGCACGGGACGACGATAGGGTAAGGAATCAAAAGCGGTTTCCATGACATGACGAGAAATTCGCCGTCGGGGGTTATCCTCAGAACGTCTAATTTCTTCCAAAACTACTAAACGTTCTCGTTCAAAAGCATCATCAGGAATACTAGGATTACAAACAACATCTATTTGTAAAGGTGCTAATTCGGCAAAATCTTTAGGGGCAGTTGTGGTATAATAGTGAGTATAATCTTGGCTGGTGGCAGCATTAGTGACAGCACCGCGCTCTTCAATCCGGCGCTCAAATTCACCACTAATTAACTTCTGTGTACCCTTAAAAATCATGTGTTCTAAAAAGTGAGCCATGCCATTAATCGCATCTGACTCCATTGCTGAACCGGTTTTGACCCATAAATTGAGATTAACCGCGTCTATTGGCATTTGTTCGGCGATAATGGTTAAACCATTTGGCATATGGTGCAGAGTAGGTGCGTTAAGACGCGGAAAATTTAGCAGAGTTGATGTCATTGCTTGTGGTGAGTGAAGAGCTATGTTATTTCTTCTATCTTACAACTTTCTTGATGGTGTAAACCTTGTCATTTTTAAACTGTTAGTATTTATCAAGATATGTTAGCTGTAGCCTAACTCTCCATAATTGTCTTATTAATTATTTAAGTAGGTAAACAGGAAAATTTAAAGGTATGTAACGGTATGTAAAGTTATCTCAACGCGAGATTATGATTGAGTTTCAGCCATTTTACAAAACGCAATAAATGTCGCTTTTATTATGTAAACCTACTTATATTCACTCAGTTATAAGAAATAATATCAAATTATTGTAAATCATTAACACGAGCAAATTCAGCATAAAATTCAGCATAACTAAAACTTCGCTGACTGACTTTTTTAATCATTTCTATTGCTTCTGAAATCTGTAAATTATGAGCAAGGTAAGGAAGAATATAAAAAAGAGCAAAAGCAGTATATTCTTCATCAAATTTACAAGATTGCGTCACCAATTTTATGGCTTCTTGATCACCAGTTTTTGCCAATTTAAACAGAAGTAATAATTTCTTAAGTTCTTTAGTTCGATGTTCTCTTAAATCCTTTCTATTAAGATCTAATATTTCTTGAACAACCTTTCCACGTCCATCTTTTCCAACAACACTAGCTAATTGAGTTTCTTTATCCCAATAAAATTCAAGATATTCATATATATCACAATCTTCATCAGTTGGATCAATTAATAATTGAGTACCATCACAATCAAGAGGAAATTTACTTCCTTTATTTTGGCGATTATTACAAACTTCACAAGAATAAAGAAAGTTATTCCAATCAAAAGTTAAATTAACATATTGAGATTTAGGTCTAAAATGCTCAATTCTTCCTGCTGAAAGTTCAACCTTCCGTTCACAAAAAGCACATTTACCAGAAAACATATCATATAGTGGTTGCTTTACAGGATTTATCCCATTTCTTATACCTGGATTGTATTTATTTTGAGCTTTGTCTACTTTTTTCTTTGCTGCTTCAATTTCTTTTTTGATTGGTTTAGGACTATTCTCTATTTTTTCAAGATCGATAATAGCTTCTTGAAGTTCTTTTAACCATGTATTAGCCTTTTGTTTGAGAATATCTGGTGTGCTTGTTCTTGTAACTGGGATCATTACAAATTTTCCTCTAAAAATTTATTAATTTTATCCTCTAAACTACCCGGTTCTGGTTTACCTCCAATGGGTTGAAATTCTTTCATAAATTGTCTTAATTTTTCATATTCCTCAATTTCTTCTCCTTGTAAATTATTTCTATTACTTGTCAGATAATCATAACGATCTATTTTCTCTTGTGTAGCTGGAGAATGAGTAGAAACTAAACCAAAAGCAGGACTTCTTAAAATATAATCAACATCATAAGCTGCAATATTCTCAACTGGCTCAATTTGGACTTCTCCATTAATCATTTTTACAGTTAAAGTAAGTGCATCATCGCCAGCACCAGCAGCAACAAAAGGACTATGAGTAGCTACAAAAAATTGTAGGTGAGGAAAAACGGTTCTTAGCTTTTTAGCAATCAATCTTTGCCAAACTGGATGTAAATGAATATCTAATTCATCTATTAAGACAATACCTGATGCTTTACGAGGATCTTCAAGATGAGAAAATGTTTGCAATAAACGCCAAATTAAATCTCCAACTAAAGCAATAATACTGCGAAAACCATCTGATAATTGAGTAATAGGAATTAACTGATTTTCTAAGGAAAAAAGAATAATTCCATCATTTGTAACTTGATCAAAGTTAATATTTCCAGGTAAAAGTTCGATAATAGATTCTTTTCCTAATTTCATCATGTGTTTAGATTTAGAATCATCAGGATTTTTAGCAATACGATAATCTAAAAAAACCATCCATTCTTGAAAAGTTTTCAAACTATCATTTTCTTCAAACTGTGTCCTAAAATTACTTTCACGATCTGCTCTTTTAAGTTCTCTTAAGTTCACTGGATTTCCTTCAGTCCGAGAAAGCCGACGAAAAGGACCATAACCAGCAGCAAACCACCCTTGAGAATCTAAAGTAAACGCATTTGTTCTTAACCATTCAAGAGTTTTTGAATTTTTGGGATTTAGTGTATTTGCTGGATAATTTTCTCCACCAATTCGGGTATTTTTATTACCTATGACAACGTAAGAATAATCATAAGAGAATTTGTTCCTACCTTTATCTTTATCTACCATCATTCCTTCATCGTCATTATTTTTTTGTATTTTCGCTGTTAATTGACCATATTCCGAATTATTCCTTACCCAATTTTGAGGAGATAACATAAGTTTTTTAGCCCCATCTGAACCAGCTAAAAGTAAGGCAATTGCTTGAAGTAATGTACTTTTTCCTACTCCATTTTCACCTAATAATGTAATCCACTTGTAGGGATTATTTTTATTGTGGAATAGTATTGTTTCTTCTCGAAACCCTTTGATATTTTTTATCTCAACGCTTTTGAGCCACATGATAGTATATCTCTCTGAAGAAATATTAGGTTTAATCAATTCTTTAAAAGAATTTAATTATAAAACATATTGGGTAGTTTAGCTCAAAATTCTAGCTAAAAAGATCGCTTCCCAAATGCACATTCCACTCTACTACTCTAGCTGAGTCTGCTAACATTCCATCTCGAACACGAGGGCTAGAATTGACAATTTTTAAAGCCTCGTCAACATTGTCTGCTTTTATCACCCACAATCCTGTGCCATCATGAGGGACAAAAGGTCCACAACAAAGCAAAATTCCCTTTTCATATTGTTCCTTAAACCATACCAGTTGATCTTGATCATGCTCTGGATGTTCTTTTTTATATTGGTAGTATTCGGGAACAGTTGCTACAATCACAGCAAAAATTTTAGCCATAATTATTTGTAATTAAAAAAAATTAAACCATAAATGGCAGTATATCCTACTTTTGCATTTTTATTAAGTAGGGTATTGCGTTTTGTAAAATGGCTGAAACTCAATCAGAATATCGCATTGAGACAACTTTACATACCGTTACATACCTTTAAATTTTCCTGTTCACATACTTACTGCGACTATTAAATAACTTAAAAATGTTTATTTAATTAAGCTATTTGAGATTGAATTTACATAATTGGGTTGGGATAAATGCCCAACCCATAAAATAATAAATGTAGATATAGGAATCATATTTAATATTTGAAAAAAGTTTAAGTAATGTAGGGTGGGTATTGACCACCCTACCTATATTTCAAAAATCAAATATTAATTCTATATGTCTCTACACTACTTATTTATTCATTATGAAAATACTGAAGCACTGATTTGTTGTGCTGGGGAAGGGGAAGATGATAAGAATTTCTCGACTAACAATTGCTGGAAAATGTTGACATCATTTTGCCAATTAGCAATTATTTGTTGTAAGTCTTGTATTCTTTCCGCAACGGTATTTCCGGTGAGAGGATAATTCAAGTTACCAGAAAATAAAATAGCTGGTGTTACCTGTTCCCCAGCCTGGACATTTACTTGATTAATAGCTAAATTCAGAACTCCCCGTTTTAAGGGATAACTTAACTCTAATCCAGCATTGACTTTACTTCCTCCAAATTCCTGCCAAGAACCAGGTGATAAAAGATTACTGCATATATATTGATAAGCATCGGCTTCTGATGTAAAACCGACAACTGCTTTGGGGTTAATTCCTACTGCTTGATACTCTACTTGGGATAATTTTTCAACCAATTGTAGTGCAACTGTGGCGAGTTGAATTTCTGCCGGTGTTTTTCCTCCTATCATCTCTAACACATTCAGTCGGTTAGGTTGAACAATGATTCCCACACCGTTTTTATAAACCAACTGAACTAAATTATTATTGTAAACTGGTTGATTTGCTAGTTCCCAGTCTGAAGGAATAATCCCTGTATATTTGACGAAATCTGGGTTGAGAACTGCGGGATTGAGATTTTTCGCTACGAGAGAAATTGCTATTTCTGTGAGTTGTAAACTATTACTCATACACTTCTGGTTATGGCTGAATTGATTAACAGTATAAACACTGTCTAACCTAGTATAAGTGAAAAGTAACGTATTTGTAATTATTTATCTAAATAATCAGTAATCAACCTGAGTATACGGTGCTTATACTTAACAATTGTCCAGATTCTCTACTTCTTGGAGAAGTAGGGAATCTAACTTTTAGCTTTAGAGATTGATTTATTGTAAACTAATAATTAGTAATATTAAGAATTATGACAAATCCTACTCACACAAAAAATCAATCCCGCATTATCGTCATCGGTGCGGGTATAGGTGGACTTACAGCCGGGGCATTATTAGCCCATAGAGGTTATAACGTCCTTATTCTCGACCAAGCCATAGTTCCCGGTGGTTGCGCTTCCACATTCAAACGTCAGGGATTTACTTTTGATGTTGGTGCGACGCAAGTAGCAGGTTTAGAACCTGGGGGAATTCATCACCGCATTTTCTCAGAATTAAATATAGAATTACCCGCAGCTACACCTTGCGACCCAGCCTGTGCTGTATATCTTCCCGGAGAGTCCACACCCATTAATGTCTGGCGTGATCCTCAAAAATGGCAAGCAGAACGCCAAAAACAGTTTCCGGGAAGTGAACCTTTTTGGCAATTATTAACCACTTTATTTAATGCTAGTTGGGAATTTCAAGGACGTGATCCTGTTTTACCACCCCGGAATTTATGGGATTTGGGACAATTAATCAAAGCAGTGCGTCCGAGTACATTTATAACTGCACCTTTCACCTTATTTACTGTTGGTGATGCTTTGCGATTATGTGGTTTAGGAAATGATCAAAGACTGCGGACATTTTTAGATTTACAACTCAAGTTATATTCTCAAGTTAGTGCGGAAGAAACGGCTTTACTTTATGCAGCAACGGCTTTGAGTGTATCCCAATTACCCCAAGGGTTATTTCATCTCCAAGGAAGTATGCAAGTATTGAGCGATCGCTTGGTAGAATCTTTAGAACGAGATAGTGGTAAACTATTGATGCGCCACACGGTCGAAAAAATCGAAGTTGAAAATAACCAAGCAAAAGCTGTAAGTATTAAAAATCAGAAAACAGGGGAAACTTGGACAGAATCAGCAGATCATATCATTGGTAATGTCACCGTTCAGAACTTAGTCCAATTATTAGGAGAAAATGCGCCATCTGGATATAAACAAAGAGTAGAAAAACTCCCACCAGCTTCCGGTGCATTTGTGATTTATTTAGGTGTAGATAAAAGTGCAATTCCTCCTAATTGTCCACCGCATTTACAATTTTTATATGATGTAAAAAAACCCATTGGGGAAAATAATTCCTTATTTGTATCTGTAAGTCATGAAGGAGACGGCCGCGCACCATTAGGAAAAGCCACAATTATCGCTTCTTCCTTTGTTGATTTTACGACCTGGTGGGAAACTCAAAATTATGAAGAGTTAAAACAAAAATTCACTCAAGAAGCAATATCTCGACTTTCTGAATATTTCTATTTAAAGCCAGAAACTATCATTTATGTAGAAGCAGCCACACCTCGCACCTTTGCTCATTATACAGGTAGAGAAAGGGGAATTGTCGGCGGTATTGGTCAAAGAATTCCTACCTTTGGACCCTTTGGTTTTGCTAATCGGACTCCCATTAATAATTTGTGGTTAGTTGGTGATTCTACTCATCCTGGAGAGGGAACTGCGGGGGTGAGTTATTCGGCTTTGACGGTAGTTAGACAAATTCAAGCTCAAGGGTAGAATTCTTTTTTATCATGCAGAGGCGCGGAGAACACAGAGAATTATTTTTCAGCTAGTTTAGCAGTAATGAATTTACCAATACTATGGTAGTATTAGATATATTACCCGTAGAAAAATAAACTATGGTAACGACAGCAATATAAGGATTCCTCACTTTGCGCCTTTGCGTGAGGCTATACTCAAAACGGCTTGATTGTTTGATTCTAAAGGTAGGGGTTTAGCACTGCTAAACCCCTACACATCTGGGTTCTTTGTCATTTGGCAAAAGTTTAAATCTCACCCGTGTTTAGTATAATTCATACTTAAAATTAGCAAAATTATCCATTAATTAGGACTTCCTGAAGGCTGAGATTCTGGAACTGCTGGTGTTAGTTCAGGTGTAGATTCCACAGACGGACTAGGAGGGGATTTGGGAATCATAAGTTGCCGCCAAGTCCTAATTTGTTCTTGAGCATCAGTATAAGCACCACTACCACGAGGAATTAACTTGGCTGTATCAATAGCTTTGGCGACATCCACTTCACTTTGAGAGCGTGCCATTTGCAACAACTGCTGACTCCATTGGTCAATAGCAATATTCACATCTAAACGTAAAGTGTTGCGACTAGACACCCGATTTGCCAACTGAATAGCTTCAACCAAAGCTTCTGGTGTGCCAGTAACTGCTACTTGCTTGGCCTTTTGCCAACTGTCTTTAGCGCGAATTTGGTCTTGCCAAGTATCTATAGATGATTGGGCTTCACCAGATAAAGCGCGTCCTGAAGAGGCGATTTTTTGGGCTTCACTAATAGCCGTTGTTAAATTACCACTGTCGGCTAATGCCTTGGCTTGATCTAAATATGGTTGATCTTGAATGCGCTCAATTTTAGCTGTCCATAGCCTCATCTTTTTTCTGGCTTCTGGATATAATGCTCGTCCAGAACGAACTTGATTAAGTTCAGCGATCGCTGTTTGCAATGAGTTAACATCCTCACCGATGGCTATTTGTTCTGCCCGATCTAAATATGGTCTATCTTCAATCGTTTCCACTTGTCCACGCCAACGGCCAATTTCTTGACGGGCTTCTGTACCACGGGGATTATTCCCAGGAATTAGCTGTACTTCCGAAATAGCTGCTGTTAAATCATTAATAGTGCCTTGACTAGCTAGATTCCGGGCTTTTTCTAACCGAGAAACATCTTCAATTTCTAATTGCCAACGCGCAATTAATTGTTGTGCCTCATTATAAACATCCCTAGAAGCATCTATTTGTTGAGCTTGAGAAATAGCAGTTTCTAACCCAGCCGCAGTCCCAATAAAAGCACTTCTTTGGGCTTCACCCAAAACCATAAAATCATCAACTTCCGCTTGTAATTCAGGAATAGGCGGAATTTGTCGGGCAATTTCCAATGCTGCATCCGCATTTCGCTCTTTCATCTTTGCTTGTGCGAGTGTGAGCATTTTTCGAGCAAATCCTGATATTAACTCTTTGGCTTTTTGATATAAATAACTTTCTGGTTTAATCGCCTCAGCTAGTTTAATAGCTTTGAGTAAATTATCTAAATTGCGACTCTTTGCTAAATCTTCTGCTTTGTAAAGTTTATCCCCATCTTCCCGCGCTGTAACAATAATGTTATTTAATTGATCATATTTAGTGCTTGCCCAGTATTTATTATTCACCCGCAGTAATCTAGCTGTGAGCATAAAAGCCGATTGCCAATGTCGTTGACGCAATTCCTTTTCGGCTTCTTGGTAAATTCCTTCAGCCTTTGACCAAATCGTTTGCCATTTTTGAATTTGTTCTTCAACCAGTTCACTAACCTTGACATCAGGAGGAATTTTTCGGGCTGTAGCGATCGCTTCCTCCAAATTCCCTCCTTGGAAACTCTGATCAGCTAATTTTAAAATATCCCGTGACCATTCCTCCAAAAGACGATTAATTTCGCCTCGTAGTGGGTGATTTTCTGGTAATTGCTTGACGAGAGTAATCGCTTGCAGCAAATCATTAATAGTTTGCTTAGAAGCCGCCAACTGAGCGCAGTGTACCCTCACTGACGCACTAGCCAAAGGCCAGAAAATCTGTGGACAATTAGGGGCAGATGGTAACTTAAACAGGATGGATAGAGCGAGAAAACCCATACTTCCAGGAATTAAAGTTAATACTGCTGCCCAAACTACCCAATTTTTAGTCCAACGGGGCAATTTCTCAATTAAAACACTGAGATTAAAAGTAGATTCTGAATTATCATTTATCGCCAAACCTGTGCCATCTGGCTTTTTGCTTTTCTTCATGGACTGAGAATTAGCACCAATTGCAGCGGTATCAGCAGTTTGATTATTTGATATATAGTTGGGTTGAAACCCAATTGGTTCTCCTGCTTGGTCCGAAGACCAATTATCTGGAATATCCCGCTCTGTCATTGCTCACACCACACTAATTGAATAGCGATATGAAAGTAGGTAGATCAATATAGATAATTTTATGTTTGCTATCCTAACTTTCCCATCTAGAAAAACCCATCCAAGAAATTCATCACCCTCATCAATAACATTACTGTTTTTTGGTTTGAGTGTGACTAGTTACATTAACCAGAAATTGCAGATTCTCTTTGCAAATCTCCAATTAACTGGGTTAAATCATCACTACTTGCTTGATAAATATTACCGCAAAACTCACAAGTTGCTTCTGCACCATTATCTTTCACAATCATGTCTTGTAGTTCCGCTTCTCCCAATATTTTCAGCGCCCCTAGCACCCGATCAAAAGAGCAGCCACAATGAAAGCGTAACATCTGAGTTTCCGGAAATATGTTCAATCCCATATCTCCTAACAAATCGTTAAAAATTTCTGTCAGTGTTTTACCTGCTTGCAGTAATGGCGTAAACCCGGATAAAGCCGAAACCCGTGATTCTAATGTAGCCACTAACTCCTCATCCCTCGCAGCTTTCGGCAACACCTGTATCAATATTCCTCCGGCAGCCGTCACACCCTGTTCTCCCACAAACACACCCAAAACTAAAGCGGAAGGAGTTTGTTCAGAACTTGCTAAATAGTGAGCAACATCGTCACCTATTTCCCCAGAAACAAGTTCTACCGTACTAGAGTAAGGAAAGCCATGGCCAATATCGCGGACTACATAAAGAAAACCTGTACCCACTGCCCCCCCAACATCTAGTTTACCCTGATCATTGGGAGGCAATTCCACAGAGGGATTACCAACATAGCCCCTAACAGTGCCATCTAAGCCCGCATCTGCCAATATACCACCTAAAAGACCATTGCCCTTAACTCGCACATTTACCCTAGAACCGACCCGTTTCATACTGGAAGCCATCAACAAACCAGCCGCCATACTTCTTCCCAAAGCTGCTGTAGCCACATAAGATAATTTATGGCGTTGTCTAGCCTCTTCTGTTAACCGGGTGGTAATCACGCCTACAGCCTTAATACCACCATCCGCCGCAGTCGCACGAATCAATTGATCTGCCATGAAAAACCTTACAATTCTTTACAAGATGACTTTTATATTCTAAGTTGTTTCGGTCAGGAGTCAGGAGTCAGGAGTCAGGAGTCAGGAGTCAGGAGTCAGGAGTCAGGAGTCAGGAGTCAGGAGTCAGGAGTCAGGAGGAAGAAAGAAGGAAGGAAGAAGGAAGGAAGAAGGAAGGAAGAAGGAAGGAAGAAGGAAGGAAGGAAGAAGGAAATTACCCAATTACCAATTACCAATTACCAATTACCAATTACCAATTACCAATTACCAATTACCAATTACCAATTACCAATTACTATGCTAGGTACATTTCAACAAAGCCAAATCCGTATTGAAATCGCAGCATCAGCCAATGCCATTCATGACAGTATTTTGCATCCTGCACAACTAAAAAAATGGCTATTGGGGCAAAGTTTCCCCCCAGAAATGCCCACAGAATTACCGTCAGGATTTGAATTTACTACTCACACAGGGCCGATATCCATTCATCATCGAGTAGACGTAGTAAAACCCAATTGTCTGCGCTTACTACTGAGTGGAGGCATTGACGGCTTTCACGAATGGTACTGGGGAGAAGGCTGGATACAATCCCGATTAGAAGGCATATCCATCCTACCCCTAAACTTAGGACAAACCCTGAGCTTGGTCAGCTTACGCCAATTCTTAACCACAACCAAGTAATTCTTCTATTCTTTGCGCCTTTGCTCCTTTGCGACTTTGCGCGAAACCACTAATTAAAAATTCCAGATACCCATAAAAGCACTCCCCCCGTCGCCGAAACACACATAATTCCTGTTAACCCCGCGAGGGGTTTTTTATTGATACCTGTCACCCATGCAGAAACTTTATCTGTATAGGTGATTAATCCTGCTGTATCTATAGTAGCGATCGCCCATACCCAACCAGCATGAAGTCCCCAAGCTATCCCTAAATTATGCCCATCAGCTAATCTGGCTAATACCAATACCATACCCATGAGCCATAATCCAGGCAGTTGAGGAAGAGTTTCTGTTTGTTCCCAGACCAAATGTAAGACAGCAAAAATCAAGCTAGAAATAATTGCAGCTAACCAAATTGAATAATTCTGTTCTAATTGAGTGAATATAAAGCCCCGAAATACCAGTTCTTCGATTCCCCCCACAAACAAAGCCACTAGGGAAATTGTCAATAAACTAGATGGTATTAACTTGAGATGAGATTTTTCTAAATAGCACCAACCAGCGCGAATTTGCCCAAGAAATACGATAGCTAGACTGAAAACACCCAAGCTAAAGCCTAGTAATAAAGAAGCGAAAATAGAAACTTCCCCTACTAATCCATAATCAGGGAAAGAACCTAATTTCAACCATTGAAATCCCCACAGAATGAGAGGAACTAATAAATAGAGAGATACCAATAAAGGAATTTTTTGCTCAGGTTGTAAAGATTTGTGTATTTGCCAATTTAAGGTAATGGCTAAAATTGCTACTAATGGCAACCAGCAACCTATCCAAACAATAAAAAAAGCCACGACCAAAAATACTGGTGTATCTTTAAGAAACTCCAGCAAAGGATTGGCCGATAACTCTAAAAATGACAGCGCAATAGACATAAAAAACATGACTAACTTCCTGCAACAACAGATTTCTTGATTATTCATCAAGACTCTACTAGAATTTGTGACTAATGGAAGAGGCCAAAACGTTTTTTATGTCTTATGCCACTGAAATTATTTAACTACAGCTACTAATTAGCGGTAGCTTTAGGGATAAATTTTTCAGCATTAACGGAAAAACTAGCCCTGATAGGTGAAAAAATTTATTCTTCTGCGGCTGATTCATCAGTTGATTTATCATTATCATCATCTGACGGGGTTAATTGTTTATCACTTTCACCAAGTTGAATCAAGTGAATATGTTTGTAACCTAGTCTAATTTCAAATTCATCACCGGGCTTTAGGTTCATCGCTTTGGTGTAAGTTGCACCAATCACAATTTGACCATTTTGATGAACACTAACCCGGTATGTCGGTTCGCGGCCACGTCCATCTTTTGGTTCTTCTGGGCTGAGGGGAATGCCTCTAGCTGACAATAAAGCATCATAGAAGTCTGTTAAATTAACCCGAACTTGGCTATTTTTAGTAACGGTGTAATAACCACATTGCTTTGCTCTTTCCCGACGTGGTAAAGTGGAAAGTTCTTTAACTTTCGCTAGTAATGTTTTTCCAGTTAATGGGGCAGTTGCGGTTTCAGGCATTATGTTCTAATTTTCCTTAATCTCTTCAAATTGATAGCGTAGCATGGCGTTAGCCATTTAAAAATTTTCTTGTGAGTCCAGTATTGAGCAATCAGCGCAACTGGACTTCAGAAATAAACAAAACATGAGGGTGGTGGGTGAATTCCTGCTGATATGGAAGCAACGAATGACTCTATCATAGTTATCTATAATAGGTTTCTAAGTCATAGTTACCACAAACATTTATTTCAGTAATTTTACTGCGCTTTTAACCATCATTGTCCATCAGAAATTAAATTATTTTCTCTTTGGGCGCTGTTGTATCGGTGTAACTTCAAGCCACCTTTACAAATCAGGTTAGTTCTACTCCAAAAAAGTCGTAGAGCCAATAAATTACAGGTTTTTCACCTTCACTGCCAATCTTACTTGCTTTTGAGTTATCGGCTTGCACCTAATTCTCTTCTTTAGCTGAAGATAGCATAGTATTTGTATGTGGTCTAACGAACATACACCCTTTTATTCTGCCAGTAGAGACATGAATTTTCCAGTCTCTACATTACGAGTAAACTTAGAAGTGTTAGCCGTGCTTATGCGGTTATTGTCTCTAATTTTGTTAGTTCGTAATTTTCTATTAAATACTAGCATGAAATAATAATAGCAAAATATTTTTTGAATTTAAAATTCATATTTCGGTTAAATTTTGATCTCACGCGCTGGAGTTGAGGAGGTAAAATGCAGTAGAGATTTTCCCAAGGCTTCATACTGTCAGGAGGAGAATGTCAAGACTTTTATGAAAGTTAATCTAATTCCGACTAGCTTTCTTGGAGTGAATCAGTTAAATTATAGAGTTTCTATGGCTTCGCTACGCCAGCTATCAGTGACTAGAAACAAAAACCGGGGTGGAAAATCCCCATTATTGATCACCGTCAGATTCAAAGCTCTCGTCAGATTATCTACGTCTGTCTAGGGGAAGAATAAATTTACCACATCTATGGGGTATTTGATAGCCATGAGGAAAGATGTTCACTTGCTTTAACACTTCTATATATTTAAAGATGTAGAATTTTGATAACTAGGGCTTGACGAAAGAAGTATTAAGTGTAAAGGATTAAGGGTGAAGGCTGCGGTCAAGTCAAGCATAAGAGAAAACGTCTGTTTATACTTCATGCTTTGGACTTCATCCCTCCCTAGCTTCATGATTTTGAGGTGGGTAAGGCATAGAGAAGATTTGAACCCAAGATTTGGATTGATAATAATGGAAGTTATTTTTAAGATTACTCGACAACAAGAAAATTCTCACCCTGTTTTCAAATCCTACGTTTTGGAGGTAGAACCAGGGAATACTATCCTGGATTGTCTCAATCAGATTAAGTGGGAACAAGATGGAACTTTAGCATTTCGCAAAAATTGCCGCAATACAATTTGTGGTAGTTGTGCTGTGCGGATTAATGGGCGTTCTGCTTTGGCTTGTAAGGAAAATGTGGGGAGTGAACTGGCTAGACTGGAGAAAATATCATCATTTGCAAATCAGTCTCAGGCTACTCCAGAAATTACAGTTGCACCTTTGGGGAATATGCCTGTAATTAAAGATTTGGTTGTGGATATGAATGGTTTTTGGAATAATTTGCAGAAAGTTGCCCCTTATGTAAGTACAGCAAGTAGACAAGTTCCCGAAAGAGAGTTCTTACAAACGCCTCAAGAGCGATCGCTTCTTGATCAAACAGGCAATTGTATTATGTGTGGGGCTTGTTATTCTGAATGTAATGCTCTGGAAGTCAATCCTGACTTTGTTGGTCCCCATGCCTTAGCTAAAGCCTATCGCATGGTGGCAGATTCCCGCGATAGTAATACAGAAGAACGATTGGAAAACTATAGCGCAGGAACTCAAGGAGTTTGGGGTTGTACTCGTTGTCTATATTGTGATTCCGTTTGTCCCATGGAAGTTGCCCCATTGGAGCAAATCACTAAAATTAAACAGGAAATTCTGGAACGCAAAGAAGCGAGTGATAGTCGAGCAATTCGTCACCGTAAAGTTTTAGTAGATTTAGTCAAACAAGGTGGTTGGATTGATGAACGTCAATTTGGGATTCAAGTAGTTGGTAATTATTTCCGCGATTTACAAGGATTACTTAGTCTTGCACCTTTGGGTTTACGAATGCTAGTCAGGGGTAAATTTCCCCTTTCCTTTGAACCATCTGAGGGTACTGAGGAAGTGCGATCGCTCATCGAATCTGTACAAAATACTGATTAGTCAGTTGTCAGTTGTCAGTTGTCAGTTCCTTCTTCCTTCTTCCTTCTTCCTCCTGATAGCGAAGCGTGGCGTTAGCCATACTCCTGATAGCGAAGCGTGGCGTTAGCCATACTCCTACTTTGTAATTTTCCCCATATAATTCCCCCAAAGTTGTGCCGCTTGGGCGCTGCTGCCAGATGTAGGGGAATTATTATCATTTCCTAGCCAAATGCCGGTGACAAGTTGACGACTGGGAATAAAACCAATGAACCAGAGATCAACATTATTATTCGTTGTCCCGGTTTTACCTGCTTCCCCTAAACCAATAGCGGCGCTACGACCTGTACCATTAGTAATTACTCCCCGCATCAAAGTAGTCATTTGATTGGCAACTTCTTTTTTGATAACTCGTTTGTTACCATTTGGATCGGTATCGAAAGAGTAAATTACCCGACAGGTTTGTAGATCTTTAAGATCCTTACAATCACTACTGTCTCGAATTTTACTAATAGCATGAGGAGGATTCCACACTCCACGATTGCTAATTGCTCCAAATGCCCCGGTCATTTCTAAAACATTAACGACACTTTGACCTAATATCAAGCCTGGAACTGCCTCCAGATCAGATTTCACACCCAACCGCTGCGCCATATCTACTACTTTATTCAAGCCAATTTCTTTTGCTACCCGCAAAGCAATGGGGTTTTCTGAAAGTGCCAAGCCAGTTGCTATATCTAAACTACCACCAGCGCCAGACCGGCAGGGTCTATAAGTAAAACCTTGCCAAGTTAAAGGACTACAAGAATAACTTCTATATGGGGAAATCCCTTTTTCCATGGCCGCAGTGTAAGCAAAAATTTTAAACGTAGAACCTGGCTGACGTTGGGCTTGCACAGTGCGATTGAACTGGCTTTTTCTGTAATCAGTCCCTCCTACCATTGCGACAATACTCCCCGTTTTCGCGTTGAGAGTCACCATTCCCCCTTGGGAAAAACCAAAATTCGAGCCGTCTTTGGTGATGGAATTTTTTAACTCTGTTTCCGCTTTGGCTTGGATAGCTGGATCAAGTTGGGTTTCAATGATATAGTTACCTTCTCTTGCTGCTGCAGGACCTAGTCTTAATGTCAGTTCTTGAAAGACGTAATCATAAAAATAGGGCGCAATGGTTTTGGCTTGTCTTTCACAAACTTTAGGGTTAATTTGGACGGTAGAACGACGGGCGCGGTTGGCTTCTTCTTGAGTGATTTTACCCATTTCCAGCAGTCGCTTAATGACTCGATTCCGATAATCGGCTGCTCCGAGTTTCCGCGGACCACTGCCACAAAAATCAAAGGCATTGGGAGCAGGTAAAATCCCTACTAAGGTTGCTGCTTCGGCCAGAGTTAATTCTTTGGCTGATTTGTTGAAATAATATTTAGCTGCATCTTCAAAACCGGAAGTATCTGCGCCTAAAAAGACTCGATTTAAGTAAGTTAGTAAAATATCATCTTTGCTGTAAAAAGTTTCTAACTTGAGGGAGACGACAGCTTCTTTTACTTTCCGTCCTAAAGAGTCTTGACTACCTACATATTCACGGAATAAACTCCGAGCTACTTGCTGGGTAACTGTACTTGCTCCCTGTTGGACATCGCCGCTACGACTGTTAATCAGTACGGCTCGCAACACACCCAAGGGATCTACCCCAAAGTGCCAATAATAACGACTGTCCTCGGAAGCTACAACAGCAGAGGCCAAATATGGTCCAAAGTCAGATATTTTTTTCAGGTCTGTGTGAGCGATATTTCGCGGCTCACGCAGTGGGGTTGAGCCATCACGGGCATAAACAACCACAGGGGCTTTAGTCGCTGTAGGTAAGGGTCTGACAGAAAATTTCATCCATTCTACACCTATGGACAAGGCAATCAAAACTGTAACACCACCGATCCCATAGGCTGTCCAAGTAGCAGCTTTCACATACCAATCTGGTGGGTCTATGTATTGCACAGTCACAGAAGCAGCTAGTTGAGGGGGTCCCAAGGTAATAACATCACCATGACGCAGTTCTAGAGCATTTATCCGCCTTTTGCCCAGATAAATACCGTTGGTGGAGTTTTCATCCTTGATCGTGAAAGCGGGAGTGTTTTGGGTGGAATCCCGCGAGAGTGAGAGGTGAATTGCGCTGACAACTTGGTTACGGACGACGAAATCACAAGATTTAGAACTACGTCCGAGAATATGGCGATCGCCTAACAGATTATGTTCTTCCCTTGTATTTGCCCCTGCATCATGCACTAACAGTTTTGGTACTTTAGCGTTGGGTTTGAGCTTTATGGAAGAACTTACTCTAGCTTGAATGGTACTTACTGCTTGAGTCACTTGACCAAGTAGAGTTTTTGGTTTTTGAGGAGGTTGGGGGGAACTCATAAAAAATTTTAATTACTTGGTGTTTGTTGCCATGAAGCAATTAACAGACAGACAATGCCAATACTAATAAAAGAATCAGCCAAATTAAATACGGCAAAATTAATTAATCGAAAATCGAGAAAATCAACGACGTACCCTAAGGCAAATCTATCAATACCATTGCCCATTGCTCCTCCTAAAATCAAACCATAACCCAATTGCTCCCAAAAACTTAACAATGGTCCTGATAATGCAATGGTCATTAATACTAAACTTACACCTAAAGATAGCCACCGTAACCACTCTACCTTGCCACTTAATAAACTAAAAGCTGCACCTGTATTAGTAACATAGGTGAAATGAAATATCCCCCGGAGTAAGGGCAGTGTTTGTCCTGGGTTAAAGGTTTGCACTACCCAGTATTTTGTCAATTGGTCTAATAAAAATGCGATCAAAGCAGCAATCCAAAAAAAGCGATTTTTTATCCGCATAATAAATTTGTGAGTTGTTCTTTGTCAGTTGTTCTTTGTCAGTTGTTCTTTGTTAGTTGTTTTTCTTTACCACTGACAACTGACAACTGACAACTGACCACTGACTACTGACTAATAAAACATTATATGTCGTAGCAGATAAGCTACTATGGTGACAGCACAAACAACTACTAGTTGTCCTGGTAGTGCAAAGCAGGAGTATTTGAGGATAGCTTGAATTAGGGATAAATTTTCTGTTCCTTTCCAAGGCAGAATATAACTAATAATTAAATAAGCAATACCGCAGATGTGAACAGTGAATAAGCCACAAAAACAACTAAAAGCCAGAGTTTCTAGCCGAGGTCTAGCTTTAAAGGCTAAATAACCACAAATCCAAGCTCCGGGAATAAAACCCAACAAATAGCCAAACTGAGATAGCTTAACATAACCGATACCGCCGCCTTCGGCAAATACTGGCAGTAAGGTTAATCCCATGACTAAATAGGCAATTTGCGAGAGCGCACCAGCATTTTGACCTCCTAAACAGCCTACCAACAGCACTGCACCAATTTGATAGCTGACACCTAATGAAAAGGTCCCAATTCCGTGCTGACTCCAGTTCCAAGGTGCGGTAATACCATAGGCTTCTAGAAAAGTACCACCCATTGTGAGGAGCAAGCCTATCATAGACCATAGCAGTTGATTTGACGCAGCAAACATTTATTAGGTGCAAGGGTTAATTAACGGTAGACGAAAAGCTAAAAATTACAACTACAAAACTATATTGGCATTTTTCTGATAAACAATAAGGTGTATCTCTAGAGTAACCTCGCGTGGCACAATACGCTTCTAGCGGAAAAATCCGCTGGGAATCAAAGCTTCTGTGAGCGTTAGCGAAACGGTTGAGGAAATAGAAACTTTTTGCCCAAGAAAATAGATAAAATATAATCCTACACTAATCCTATTCGGTACAGTGTAGGATTATGCTAACTTTTAACCAACAGAAATTATCTGTGGTTGAGTTGCTACCTTTTTCATAGCTGTGAAAACTTCTTGTCTAGCCCATTTATCAGCATTTAAAATGTCATCTAAAGAGGGATTTTGTGTGTTATCATTTTGATGGCGATCGCAGACAGATTCAATACAGCGAGCAATATCCAAATAGTGAATTTTCTCTTCTAAAAATAACGCCACAGCTTGTTCATTAGCCGCATTCAACACTGCCGGCATAGAACCACCAGCCTTACCCGCAGCATAAGCCAAACCCATACAAGGATATTTGTGATGATCTGGTTCACGGAAAGTTAAATCACCAGATTTAACTAAATTCAATCTTTCCCAATTAGTGTAAATTCGCTCCGGCCAAGATAAAGCATAAAGCAAAGGTAAACGCATATCTGGCCAACCAAGTTGAGCTAAAACAGACGTATCTTGTAATTCTATTAACGAGTGAATAATACTTTGAGGATGAATGACAATTTCGATGTTATCGTAATCTACTCCAAATAAATAATGAGCTTCAATTACTTCTAAACCCTTATTCATCAAAGTTGCCGAATCTACCGTGATTTTTCGCCCCATTGACCAGTTAGGATGTTTAATAGCATCAGCAACTTTCACCTCTGGTAATTTTTCCACAGGCCAATCTCGAAAAGCACCACCAGAAGCAGTAAGTAATATCTTCCGTAAACCATCTTTAGGAACACCTTGCAAACATTGAAAAATAGCAGAATGTTCGGAATCTGCTGGTAATAGTTTCACCCCGTGTTTTTTCACCAAAGGTAACACCACAGGAGCGCCCGCAATGATAGTTTCTTTATTGGCTAAAGCAATATCTTTCCCCGCTTCAATAGCTGCAATGGTCGGTAATAAGCCAGCACAACCAACAATACCAGTAACTACTGTTTGAGAATCGCCATAACGAGCAACTTCTATGACTCCCGCTTCCCCAGCCAGTAAAATGGGCTGAGGATTTAAGTCTTTAATGGCTTCTTTGAGTTCCGGTAACTTTTCAGCAGCAGAAATGGCGGCAATTTGGGGACGAAACTGGCGAATTTGCGCCGCGAATAGCTCCACATTCCGTCCAGCGGACAATCCAACGATGCGGAATTTATCGGGGTGTTCAGAGACGATATCTAAGGTTTGCGTCCCAATTGAGCCAGTAGAACCCAGTAAAGTAATAGCTTTCACAATTTTTTAAGCATTAACAGATAATTTCAACTATAAATGGCTTGGGACTCGTTGATAAGAGCAATTCCGACAATCAATTAACTCCAATCAAAACTTTTGCTATTTTGGCCATAAATGCGTAACATTACATGAACTACCCCATCTTACTTCGTTGAAGATGGGGTTTCTACATCCCCATCAGTAAGTTGAGATTTTTGACGTTTCTTTTGACCGAGTTGCTTCATACTTCCAGCATTCTTGCGTTTGCTGGTATTTGAAGTAGAGCTAGAATCATCCACGTCTAAGAGGCTAGTTCCTAACCCCT
>NZ_LJOQ01000102.1:0-7930 GCF_001672255.1 Anabaena sp. AL09 | reverse complement strand
AAGACCTCTACTTGTGCTGGAGAAATCCTGGGCGAGCAAGTCATATCTTTGAACAAAGAATCCCCGTCTCTTTAGAGCGGGGAGTGTCAATTAACGCTGCTATTTACTGTTTGTAGAACACGGTTCACAACATCACCAGGAATTTTAGTGTAGTTAAGGTCATCATTATACTGTTGACCGTCCTTGAGAACCCAGTTAATCCATTTTTTCACAGCTTCAGCTTTCGCAGGATTAGAATACTTTTGATAAACCATCATCCATGTCAAACCAACGATAGGATAACCTTGACTGGGATCTCCGATAAAAACGCGGTAGTTACTAGGAAAAGCTACATTGGATAAAGCTGAGTTAGCAGATGCTAAAGAAGGAGCGACAAATTCACCTTTCTTATTTTGTAGTTCTGCTGAATTTAGTTTGTTTTTAGCAGCGTAGTCATATTCAACATAACCAATAGATCCAGGGGTGCTTCTCACTAAAGCTGCTACTCCAGGATTACCTTTACCTTTGAGGACGTTGGGTAATGTCCATTTGGGAGCGGTGTTAGCTCCAATTCTGCCTTTGAAATAACCATTAATAGCACTTAAATGGTTGGTGAAAATGAATGTTGTGCCACTTCCATCAGCGCGAACTACAAATTTAATTGGACTATTTGGGAGGTTTACACCAGGGTTATCCGCTTTAATTTTCGCGTCATCCCAGTTTTTAATTTGTCCAGAGAAAATTGCTGGTAATGTGGTACGAGATAATCTCAGTTTGCTGACACCAGGTAAATTATAAACGACGGAAACAGCACCACCAGCAGTGGGTACTAAGATCACACCATTTTTAACTTTAGCGATTTCATCATCTTTCATCGCTGCGTCACTACCACCAAAGTCAACTGTTCCCGCAATGGTTTGACGAATACCACCACCACTACCAATGGCTTGATAGTTAACTTTCAAGTCGGGGTATTTTTTCTTAACTTCACGAGCATACTTTTCGTACAGAGGAGCGGGAAAGGTTGCTCCAGCACCGTTTAAAGTTTCAGCTTGAGCGATCGCACTCAACATTGGACTCAATGCAACAGCCCCGGTTATGACTGAAGTGGCAACAACACGATTCAAAATGGTGGATAAAAAAGCCATACTGCCTCTTATGTTTTTAGAAATACTTACTTAGGGAATTACATCCTGGTATTAATTTGATAGTAAAATAGTTAAGAGAAGATTAAGAAACGAACAATCTCAGTTTAAATTCAATTTAAACATTTAATTTTAAGTAGTCGGACAAAATTAAATGCACTCGTTGAGAGAGGGAACAGGTAATTGGTAATTGGTAATTGGTAATTGGTAATTGGTAATTGGTAATTGGTAAATAATTTTTTCCTCCTGACTCCTGACTCCTGACTCGGTGACTCCTGACTCGGTGACTCGGTGACTCCTAATTCTATGAAATATCCTAGCAGTGTTATGTAAATAAACAGTCTGCTAGGAATAAGTTGTATTATTTGCCATGTTTGAGCGGATTAGTATTTATTTATTTGCATAAAAATACTTTCTTATCCCTAACCACGATAAACAAAAAAGGTGTATAAATTGGTTAAGATAATTCATGTAAATGGTTAATTTGTGATTAAAATCAGAGTCCAAGATTGCTAACGGATGTATTTTTTTTGGTAATCTAAACTGGCACTTTCAGGGTTTTTCATAGTCATGACAACCTTGACTGTGGCAAAACAAGTGATTAAAGAGAATTTTATGGCGCTCATAGTTCAAAAATACGGTGGTACATCAGTTGGCTCAGTTGAACGGATTCAAGCGGTGGCGACTAGAGTTAAAAAAACGGTCAAAGCTGGAAACTCTGTAGTAGTAGTGGTTTCAGCGATGGGTAAAACTACTGATGGGTTAGTGAAACTAGCTCATGATATCTCTAAAACTCCTAGTCGTCGGGAAATGGATATGCTGCTTTCTACGGGAGAGCAAGTTACCATTGCTTTACTAAGTATGGCATTGCAGGAAATTGATCAACCAGCAATTTCGATGACTGGCGCTCAGGTAGGCATTGTTACCGAAGCAGAACACTCTCGCGCTCGGATTTTACATATTGAAACTGAACGCTTAATGCGGCAAATTAATCGTGGTAAAGTGGTTGTGGTTGCCGGATTTCAAGGAATTAGCAGTACAGAAGAATTAGAAATTACTACTTTGGGACGTGGTGGTTCTGACACTTCCGCAGTGGCAATAGCCGCCGCTATCGGTGCAGATTTTTGTGAAATTTATACAGATGTCCCCGGAATTTTAACTACAGATCCGCGCCTTGTTCCCGAAGCCCAATTATTAACAGAAATCACTAGTGATGAAATGCTGGAATTGGCTAGTTTAGGGGCGAAGGTATTACATCCCAGGGCTGTGGAAATTGCCCGTAATTATGGCGTTCCCCTGGTGGTGCGGTCGAGTTGGACAGATCAGCCGGGAACTTGGGTAACAACGCCTCCAAGGCAAGATCGGGCGTTAGTGAATTTAGAATTAGCTCGACCTGTGGATGCTGTAGAGTTTGATATTCAACAGGCAAAGGTGGCTTTATTGCGTGTTCCTGATAGACCAGGGGTAGCAGCCCAGTTATTTGGGGAAATTTCCCAGCAAAATGTTGATGTTGATTTAATTATTCAGTCTATTCATGAAGGTAATACTAACGACATTGCTTTTACAGTAAATTCATCAATATTAAAACGGGCAGAAGCAGTATCATTAGCTATAGCACCGATATTTAAAAATCAGCATACTTCAGATGAAGCGGAAGTGATGGTAGAGAAAGATACTGCTAAAGTGAGTATTGTGGGCGCGGGAATGATTGGTCGTCCGGGGGTAGCAGCGCAGATGTTTAAAACTTTGGCTGAAGCTGGTGTAAATATTCAGATGATTTCTACCAGTGAAGTTAAGGTGAGTTGTGTTGTTGATGCGGTAGATTGCGATCGCGCTATAGCTGCTCTCTGTCACACCTTTGAAATTAATTCTTCCTCTACTGCTTTAGCTTCTCCTGGTGCTAATACCCCTGCTGTGCGTGGTGTCGCGTTGGATATGAATCAAGCGCGAATTGCGATTCGGCAAGTACCAAATCGTCCGGGTATGGCCGCCAAATTGTTTGGATTCTTAGCAGAATATAATATCAGTGTGGATATGATTATTCAATCTCAACGGTGTCGAATAGTAGATGGTGTTCCCCGTCGAGATATTGCCTTTACTGTAGCGAGAATGGACGCAGAAAATGCCCAACAGAAATTACAGCAAGTTGCAGCGGAGTTTGATTGGGGTGAGGTAGTATTAGATCAGGCGATCGCTAAGGTGAGTATAGTTGGTTCTGGGATGGTGGGACAACCAGGGATTGCTGCCAAAATGTTTACAGCTTTAGCCAAAAATCACATCAATATTCAAATGATTGCTACTTCGGAAATTAAAATTAGTTGTGTTGTGGGAGAAGATGAAGGTGTGAAAGCTTTGCAAGTTATTCACTCAGCTTTTGATTTAGCTGGAAGTGAAAAATTTGTAGTTCCAGTCTGATTTTTCGTTTAATTGCAGCATTCGGAGAAATTTCCGGGTGCTACAGTTTTTGGGCTTTCTGATTCTGTCGTCATCTATTTATTCCTG
This sequence comes from Anabaena sp. AL09, assembly GCF_001672255.1. Classification (NCBI taxonomy): domain Bacteria; kingdom Bacillati; phylum Cyanobacteriota; class Cyanophyceae; order Nostocales; family Nostocaceae; genus Anabaena; species Anabaena sp. AL09. The sequence continues at coordinate 4,304 of NZ_LJOQ01000102.1, read as the reverse complement.
ATTTTTTGATAATTTACCACGCTGTTAGCGTGGTAATCAAAATTATGCCAGTCTGCGTTTAACTTCTTCTGGTAAATCTGCCAAAGCTACTTCTATTTGTTCACCACTTTGTAGATCTTTCAATGATGATTTTTGTGCTGCTGCTTCTTCCGCACCAATAATTACACAAAATCTAATTCCCTGTTTATCTGCGGCTTGAAATTGTTTACCTAAAGGGCGTTTTTCAAAGTTAGTCACAACATTAATTCCCCCTTGACGTAACTGTTGCGATACTTGTAAATAAACAGGCATTAAATCCTCTTGCATATTTACTACTACCACTTGAGTAGGAGTTGCAGATAAAGTATTGAGAATACCCGCTTTTAACAACCTGCTAATTAACCGAGTTAAACCAATAGAAATACCCACACCAGGCATTTTTTCACCGATAAATGTTCCCACTAATTCCTCATATCTACCACCAGAACAAATACTTCCCAAAGCTGCATGACCTAATAAAGTAGTTTCATAAACTGTTCCAGTATAGTAATTTAAACCACGAGCAATAGATAAATCAATACAAAAACGTTTATCAGCAACTCCTAAATTTCTAACTCCATTAATGACAGTTTCTAATTCAGTTACTCCCAAATTAAATTGTTCTGCTTCTGGCAAACTTTCAGCCAGGTGTTTGAGTTTATCTAAAACATCATCAATACTGCCATCAATTTTCACAAACTCAATAATTTTCTCCGTTTGTTCGCAAGAAATACCTGATTTCTCCAACTCTTGTTTAACTTTAGCTTCGCCAATTTTTTCCAAATTATCAATAATACTAATACAGGTTTTAATTTGGTTTTCAGCAACTCCTACTGATTGGAAAAATCCTGTCAGGATTTTGCGGTTATTAATGCGAATGACAAAATCACCAATATTAATCTTTTCAAATATTTCCGTGATAATTGCGGGCATTTGGGCATCATAAAGTAAACTCAGTTTACCACGAGCAACCACATCAATATCACATTGCCGAAATTGCCGAAACCGTCCATCTTTTGCCCGTTCACCTCGAAATACCATATCCATTTGATAACGAGCAAAAGGAAAAGTTAATTCATTTAAATGACGCGCAATATAAGCAGCAAAAGGAACAGTTTGATCAAATTTCAAAGCTCTTGCTTCTGAACCAGTTTCTCCAGATTTATCCTTTTCTGCTTGGCGATTTGGTGGTAAAATTGGGTCAATACCATAGATAATATTATCACCTTGATTACCTTTAGCTTGCAGGACTTCTAACCTTTCTACTGCTGGAGTTTCAATGGGTGTAAAACCATAACTTTCAAAAACTTTGCGAATAATATCTAGTAAATATACTTCAAGACGCTTTTCGCTAGGCAGAAATTCAGGAAATCCGCTCGGAGTAGAAAAGTTAATTTTGTCACTTTTAGTCATGTTTTTACCTTAATAAATGGGAAATTAACCACAGAATTACTATTTTACCCTTTCTTCTTGAATTAGAGTGCGTTGATAAATTTGATGATTTTTAAACCAGTGCCAAGTCCGAGCGCGATGATTATCGTCAGGGCTAATCTGAATCATTTCATATAAGTACATAGTGGGAAATTGTTTATAACTAAAATACAACATCACTGTAGAATCATCAACTTCCCAAGCTTGACCTTCAATCCGTTCAGTATCAAACCAAATTTTCTGATCTTTGTATGTTGCAGGAAAATTATGTTCTTCTTCTTTACCATTAGACCAAGTATAATGATTAATTTGATAGTAAGAATATGGGCTATTTTCTGGAAATTGACAACTGAGATAAGAATCATGTTGATCAATGATTTTACCTGTAATATCAACTACTGTATAAGTCCCCGACCACTCACCTTGATGACGAGCTAAAACAGGCATTTCTAGACGAATATTAGACATAAGATAATTTGGTAATTGATAATTGGTAATTGAGAAAACCTTTTACCCAGTTTCCATATCCCTAATCTTCATTATTAAACCACCAAGGGTCTTTATCAATGTTAGTTTTAATCAAAAAGGCTTTTTTTCGCATAAAGCGTTTAAAGGCAGCTTTACCCATACGTGAACCTGCCAAACCAGAAAATTTAAAGGCGTTTTTCTCTCCTTCTTGCATCATAGCTGTTAACCCTGCATCATTAATACTAATAGCACCTACATCTATTTGCATACCAATTTCTAATGCTAACTCTTCTGATTCAGAGAATATAGCAGCACTTAATCCATAAATAGAATCATTAGCTAAATTTATCGCTTCTTCTATATTAGCAAAAGGCATAACTGGCATAATTGGACCAAATGTTTCTTCTGTCATTACTTTCATGGAATGGTCAACTTCAGTCATAACCGTGGGACGACACCACCAACCTCCACCTAATTCTTCTACTTTACCACCACAGTGAATTACTGCCCCTTTAGAAACTGCATCTAGCAGATGATCATTAATAATAGCTGCTTGTTTTTCACAAATAATCGGACCAATTTCACCACTTTCAATAGTTGGGTATGCCAATTTCAATTTATGGGATTTAGTGACTAATTGATGATAAAATCGTTCAAAAATAGATTCAGCAACATAAATTCTTTCAATTGATAAACATGACTGTCCAGAATTCACAACAGAACCCCACAAAATTGCTGAAGTTGCTAAGTCTAAATCTGCTGATTCTAAAACAATAGCTGGGTCTTTGCCACCTAATTCTAAGCAAGCAGGAATGAATTTTTGGGCTGCTACTTCTGCCACTAACCGCCCAGTTTCTACACTACCTGTAAAACAAATTAAATCTACATCTTCGATTAAATCTGCTCCTGTTTGTCCTGCTCCTTCGACAAAATTTAAAACATCACGTAATTGCGGAATTGTATTCAGAGTTGTCATTAAAGGAGCAACAAAACGGGGAGTGATTTCACTGGGTTTAACTATGACTGCACAACCCGCTAATAAAGCTGGAATTGTATCAATTGTAGATAACAATAGGGGAAAATTCCAAGGACTAATTACGCCAACCAGAGGATAAGGAACAGCCGTTTGTTGTAAAGCAATAAAAGGAATGGATGTATTTTTAGCTGTCCCTTGTAGTAATTGTGGAGCTAAATTACACCATTTATCAATATTAGCAATAAATGAATCTACTTCTGTCACTGATGTTGATAATCTCCCCGTATCACTAACTAAAGCTTCTGTTAATTGTGTTCGGTCTGATAATATAGCTTTTTTCCAGGCTTTTAAAGCAGCAATTCTGCCTTCAACTCCTAATTTTTGCCAGATAATTTGTCCTCTTCGCAAACGGTGACATTGCTGGGAAAGTAATTTTGGTGGTGGAGGAACGATGACATAATCAAATTTACCTGTGCGGGGGTTGCGGACTTCTATTGGTTTACTCATTTGTGATTAATTTAAATGTTATCTCTCTTAGAGATCCCTAAGGGTAGGCGCAAAGGCGGAAAGGAAGAAATACAATAAACAGTATAAGTTTTCTAACACGTTTTTACAGTATTTTTCGTTCAAAAAGAGGAATTTTATTTGGGAACTTGTCACATTCTAATTGTGCCATCTTTGCTACTACAGATTTTAATGCCCTTAGGGTCAGGAGTGGGGCTTCTGTCGGTTAAGCTAAAAAATTGCATTTATAGATAAAATACTGACAAAGAGTGATCAGATTTTTGTTAACACACCAGCTTTATGAAACCACAAATACCAACACAACGGGCAATTCTGGGATTAGAAGATTTTATATCTACTCCCTTAGCAGAGAAACTAGAACAGCATCTTCACATTGACAGTCGAGAAATAGCGATCGCATTATTTCAAGATGTAGCTGCTAGTGTACCCGCTTACCAGGCATTTTTAGCAGAACGAGGCATAAATCCTCAAAATATTCAAACATTAGCAGATTTTCAAAACTTACCAAAAGTTAATAAAGAAAATTATATTTCCCGTTATTCTTTGCCCCAATTGTGTAATAATGGAAAGATAGGAGGCTGTGATATGATCGCAGCTTCCTCTGGCTCAACAGGTAAACCCACATTTTGGCCGCGTTTCATCACTGATGAATTACAAATAGCTACCCGCTTTGAGCAAATCTTTCATAATAGTTTTTATGCGGATACTAAAACTACTTTAGCAGTAGTTTGTTTTGCTCTGGGAACTTGGGTAGGGGGAATGTTTACTACTAATTGTTGTCGTCATTTAGCCGCTAAGGGGTAGAAACAGCTTGATAATTTCTACCCATAACTATCCATATATTACTGTTTGTCCAAGTCTTCAATAAGTTGATCAACAAATTCCC
>NZ_LJOQ01000101.1:0-16947 GCF_001672255.1 Anabaena sp. AL09 | reverse complement strand
AATGATGGACTGTAGTGTGAGCGTCTCGCTCACGCGGGCAAGATGCCCGCACTACCAAAAACCCGTCAAAATAAATTTGACAGACTACTAGAAAAAAGAAATATGTTTAGAAAAACTAATTTAAACTAATAATTATGCTGGGTGCGATATCTGGTGATGAATTAACTCCGCTCCTGGGGCAAATCTATGGTAAAAATAAATATGCAATATAATAGTATAATTATCACCATAGCCACAGTTAATTTTGATAATATAGTCAGTTTCTATACTCAATTACTAGAACAAAAACCAAAGAAACTAATTCCCCATATCTATGCTGAATTTCAAATTTCTGGCTTAAAATTAGGGATTTTTAAACCCAAATCGGCAAACGAACCGGAATTTGTCACTTATGTCCAAAGTCCGCTAAGTTTGTGTTTAGAAGTGAATAATCTAGAAACCGCTATATCTCACCTGACATCTTTAGGCTGTACCCCACCCGGAGCGATTTCTACAGCTTCTCATGGTCAAGAAATTTATGCCTACGACCCCGACGGCAACAGATTAATTTTACACCAATCTCATCAAGAGGGGATAGAGAACAGGGAACAGGGAACAGGGAACAGGGAACAACTGTACGGGCGAAGCATTTGGAGAACTATTTTTGGCAATGACCGATAATTTATCTTCCAAATGCTTCGCCCCTACTAACAACTAACAAACAATAAATGTCAATAACACAAAACTACAAATTAAATCTGATCCAATGGTATCCAGGCCACATTGCCAAAGCTGAAAAAAATCTCAAAGAACAGTTAAAACGGGTTGATGTGGTTTTAGAAGTCAGAGATGCTCGCATTCCCATAACCACAAATCACCCACAAATGAATGAATGGGTAGGGACGAAAACACGGATATTGGTACTGAACCGGGTAGATATGATTCTGCCACAAGTGCGATCGCGCTGGATAGAGTGGTTTAAAAATAGAGGCGAAGTTCCATATTTTACCAACGCTCAACATGGTCAAGGTATCACCGCCATTACCAAAGCCGCCCAAGCAGCGGGTATAGAACTTAACCAACGCCGCACAGATAGGGGAATGTTACCCCGTCCTGTTCGGGCTGTCGTGATTGGCTTTCCCAATGTCGGTAAATCAGCTTTAATTAACCGTTTAATTGGTAAGCGAGTTGTAGAAAGCGCAGCCCGTCCAGGTGTTACCCGGCAACTGCGGTGGGTAAGAATTTCTGATCAGCTACAATTACTAGATGCTCCTGGTGTTATTCCTGCCAGACTTGACAGCCAAGCCGCAGCCATCAAATTAGCTATTTGTGATGATATCGGTGAAGCAGCTTATGATAATCAACTGATAGCCGCAGCCTTCGTAGATATACTGAATCAACTTCAAGAAACGCATTCTAATTCATTACCACCACATCCATTACTTACACGGTATGATCTCGATTCCATCATTTATACAGGAGAAGAATATTTACAAGTTTTAGCAGAGCATCGCTATAAAGGAGATGTAGAACGCGCAGCCAGACAAATGATCACTGATTTTCGGAAAGGATTTTTTGGAAATATATCTTTAGAATTACCGCAAATGTAACCGCTAATTTGTATTTATAATTTCTGAGAGTGTGTGGACTATTGAGGATCTAGGCAGCAAAAATGGTACGCAAGTTAATCAATATTTGATTACTGGTACTCAAGAATTATCTCATAACGATGTGATTTCTCTAGGTCACATTAAACTGATAGTAAAAGTCAAAACTACAGGCACAAATGGAACTAGTAATAGGTATTCAAGAAAGATAAATAATTATCCCCGCAAAACTATTGTTGATTATTTTCTCTCGAAGGCAATTTTCGTGTTAGCTTCTGTGATGAATGTGTGTAAGACTGGAAAGCTACCTCAAACTATTTTTTAATGGGAGGTCAGGTAATGGCTATAGCTACCATTAATCCCACCACTGGGGAAACGCTCAAAACTTTTGAGCCACTAAATGATACAGAAATTGTTGCTAAGTTAGATTTGGCAGGAAAGGCTTTTGAAGGATATCGTCAGACGAGTTTTGTAGAGCGATCGCACTGGTTAGAACAAGCAGCAACTATTTTAGACCAAGAAAAGGCAGATTTAGGGAAATTGATGACCCTGGAAATGGGTAAACCATTAAAAGCGGCGATCGCAGAAGTTGAAAAATGCGCCCTGGTTTGTCGTTATTATGCCGAAAATGCCCCTAGTTTTCTAGCTGATGTCACCATTAAAACCGATGCTAGTCATAGTTTTATAAAATATCAACCTTTAGGGGTAATTCTCGCCGTCATGCCTTGGAATTTTCCATTTTGGCAAGTTTTCCGGTTTGCTGCACCAGCACTCATGGCAGGCAATGTGGGGCTACTCAAACACGCTTCCAATGTGCCACAGTGCGCCCTGGCGATCGAAGATATTATCCGCCGTGCAGGTTTTCCCCCAGGTGTATTTCAAACATTATTAATTGGTGCTTCTCAAGTTGCCAATTTGATGGCTGATGATCGCATCAAAGCCGCAACCTTGACAGGTAGTGAACCAGCCGGTGTATCCCTCGCCGTTGCATCTGGGAAACAAATCAAAAAAACTGTTTTAGAATTGGGGGGCAGTGACCCATTTATTGTCTTAGAAAGTGCCGATTTAGAAACAGCAGTTAGCACCGCAGTAACAGCAAGAATGTTAAATAATGGACAATCTTGTATTGCTGCGAAACGCTTTATAATTGCTGAATCTGTGGCTGATCAATTTGAAAAATTGCTGTTAGAAAAATTTCAAGCCCTGAAAATTGGTAATCCAATGGCAGCAGATACAGATTTGGGACCATTGGCAACTCCTGATATTCTCCAAGAATTAGACGAACAAGTTAAAAATGCGGTCAAAAGTGGAGGAAAAGTCCTCACAGGTGGACACCCGTTAACAGAAATGTCGGGGAACTTTTATCCGCCCACAATTATCATAGATATTCCTGTAGATACACCAATTGCCCAAGAGGAATTTTTTGGCCCAGTGGCATTATTATTCCGAGTTCCTGATATCGAAGCAGCAATTACATTAGCTAATGATAGTCCCTTTGGTTTGGGTGCAAGTGCATGGACAACAAATACAGAAGAACAAAATCGCCTAATTCAAGAAATTGAAGCCGGGGCAGTATTTATTAACAGCATGGTTAAGTCTGATCCTCGTTTACCTTTTGGGGGAATTAAGCGTTCTGGTTACGGTAGGGAGTTGAGTATTCAAGGGTTACATGAATTTGTGAATATCAAGACAGTTTGGGTGAAATGATTGTTTTTTTGAAACGCAGATGAACGCAGATGGACGCAGATAAAGGCAGATAATTGGTTTTTATTTATGCCTTGATTTGGTGATTTTGATATTTTTTTATTTTGAGGAAATGATATGAATACCGCAGAATTATTAGTACAGTGTTTAGAAAATGAAGGAGTACAATATGTTTTTGGACTTCCTGGTGAAGAAAATTTACACGTTTTGGAAGCCTTAAAAACATCCTCAATTCAATTTATTACTACCCGTCATGAACAGGGTGCTGCATTCATGGCTGATGTTTATGGCAGGTTAACAGGAAAAGCCGGAGTATGTCTTTCTACCCTTGGTCCTGGGGCAACTAATTTAATGACTGGGGTGGCAGATGCTAACTTAGATGGTGCGCCATTGGTGGCAATTACGGGGCAGGTGGGAACAGATAGAATGCACATTGAATCCCATCAATATTTAGATTTGGTGGCAATGTTTGCCCCAGTTACTAAGTGGAATAAACAGATTGTCAGGCCGAGTATTACACCCGAAGTTGTGAGAAAAGCCTTCAAGCGATCGCAAACTGAAAAACCTGGTGCTGTTCACATTGACTTACCAGAAAATATTGCCGCCATGCCTGTCGAAGGCAAACCTTTAAATAAGGATAATAGCGAAAAAACCTATGCTTCCTTTGCCAGTATTCGCGCCGCTGCCGGGGCAATTTCCCAAGCCGTTAATCCCATCATTTTAGTCGGAAATGGAGCAATTCGCGCCCATGCTAGTGATGCAGTTACGCAATTTGCCACCCAAATGAATATTCCTGTTGTGAATACTTTTATGGGTAAAGGAGTCATTCCCTATACTCATCCTTTAGCACTTTGGTCTGTGGGATTACAACAACGAGATTTCATTACCTGCGGCTTTGATAATACAGATTTAGTCATAGCAATTGGCTATGATTTAATTGAATTTTCTCCCAAAAAATGGAATCCAGAAGGGACAATTCCCATTATTCATATTGCGGCAACTTCTTCGGAAATTGATAGTAGTTATATTCCCCAAGTAGAAATAGTTGGCGATATTTCTGATTCCCTTAATGAAATATTAAAATTAGCAGACAGACACAATAAACCCAATCCCTATTCTATTAGCTTACGTTCTAACATTCGCGCTGATTACGAAGAATATGCCAACGATGATGAATTTCCCATTAAACCGCAGAAACTAATTTATGACTTGCGGCAAGTTATGGGACCAGATGATATTGTAATTTCTGATGTTGGCGCCCATAAAATGTGGATTGCTAGACATTATCATTGTCATAGTCCCAATACTTGCATTATTTCCAATGGTTTTGCTGCCATGGGTATTGCGATTCCTGGTGCATTAGCCGCAAAATTAGTTTATCCAGATCGTAAAGTTGTTGCTGCCACTGGTGACGGTGGTTTTATGATGAATTGTCAAGAATTGGAAACTGCTTTGCGCGTCGGAACACCATTTGTGACTTTGATTTTTAATGACGGTGGTTATGGTTTAATTGAGTGGAAACAAGAAAATCAATTTGGAGCAGGTAACTCATCTTTTGTCCATTTTGGTAATCCTGATTTTGTCAAATTTGCCGAAAGTATGGGACTGAAAGGTTATCGAGTGGAATCTGTAGCAGACTTTGTTCCCCTACTTAAAGAAGCTTTGGCACAAAATGTACCAGCGGTGATAGATTGTCGGGTAGATTATCGAGAAAACCGTCGGTTTACCAAAAAAGCTGGCGAATTAAATTGTCAAGTTTAAATATTTGTAGGGACGGGGTTTCCCCGTCCCCTGCTGACAATTTTTTTTGTATTAACTTTCAGCAACAAACATCACAGATTTCTCAACTTGAAAGTGTTATTCATAAATAAATCGTCTTAACTGTGATTTTTGTGATATACATCATAATCATCATAGAAATCAAATAAATCATAGTTTAGATTTTTTTGTGATCAAGATGATTTTTTATGATTAACTATAATTTTAATCACAATAATCATTGAAATCAAATAAATCATAGTTTAGACAACTTAATAATATTGGGGATGAATTTTGAAAAGATGCTATTTTCTCAACATTCATGCAAATTTGTCAAAATCCCAATTGTTCCAACCCCTTCAACCCGAAAACCTCTAAATCTTGTCTGAGTTGTCAAGAAAGTAATTTTGGGGAAATGCTGCGAAACCGTTACCGGGTTTTGAGGTTATTAGGTGAAGGTGGATTTAGCAGAACCTACGCTGCTGAAGATGTAGATAGACTGAATGCACCCTGTGTAATTAAGCAATTTTTCCCCCAAGTTCAGGGAACTGGACAACGTGCCAAAGCAGCGGAATTTTTCAGAGAAGAAGCTTTTAGACTCTACGATTTGGGAGAAAACCATGTCCAAATTCCCCGACTTTTAGCTTACTTTGAACAAGGTTCTAGTTTGTATTTAGTACAGGAATTTATTATTGGGAAAACTCTTCTCGAAGAACTGCAAAATCAAGCTTATGATGAAACCCAAGTTCGGCAACTTTTGGCTGACTTATTACCAGTTATAGATTTTGTTCACAAACATAATGTAATTCACCGCGATATCAAACCAGAAAACATTGTGCGTCGAGATAGTGATAGAAAACCCGTATTAATTGATTTTGGAGGTGCGAAACAAGTTACTCAAACCAGTATAGCTAGACAAGCAACAGCTATTTATACCCTTGGTTATGCCCCAACTGAACAAATGGCTGGGTTTGCTTGTCAAGCAAGTGATTTATATGCCTTGGGTGTCACTTGTGTACGCTTATTAACTCAAGATATACCATTACAAAATGATTATGGACAACTTCAAGATCATCTTTATGATGCCATGAATGCTAAATGGTTATGGGAAGAACGTTTACGAATCAAAGGAATTACTATTAGTGATGAATTAAAGCAAATCCTAGATAAGTTACTCCAACATTTTGCACATGATAGATATCAATCAGCAATGGATGTTTTGGATGATTTAAACTTTCCTAAATCTCCCGTAGTCATTAAATTTTCTTCCTTTCCTAAACCACCATTAATACTTCCACCTTCCCCAAAAATTACTGTTCCCTTACCTTCCTTGTCCAACTTTGATTTTTATGTAATTACCGTAGATACTTCGGGGAGAGAAGTTAACCGTGATAGACGGAATACTAAATATTTTAAAGAAGAATTAGGCAGAAATACAACTTTAGAAATGGTATCAATTCCCAATGGGAATTTTATCATGGGTTCTCTAAGTTGTGAAGGTGATGATGATGAACGTCCTCAACATCAAGTCATAGTTCCAGCGTTTTTCATGGGAAAATATCCTATTACCCAATTACAGTGGAGAACCATAGCAGCTTTACCTCCAGTTCAACAAGAATTGCCCCCTAATCCATCAAAGTTTAAAGGTGCAAATTTGCCTGTCGAAAATGTTTCTTGGTATGAAGCTGTGGAATTTTGTGCCAGATTGGCAATTAAAACTGGGAGAGAATATCGTTTACCTAGTGAAGCCGAATGGGAGTATGCTTGTCGCGCAGGAACTACCACATCTTTCCATTTTGGAGAAACTATTACTTCTGATTTAATTAACTGTAGCGGTAGCGATACTTATTCTGTAGAACCAAAAAGTAGATTTCGGAAAGAAACAACTAATGTTGGTTATTTTGAAGTTGCTAATGCTTTTGGTTTATATGATATGCACGGATTAGTCTGGGAATGGTGTGCAGATTCTTGGCATAATAACTATCATGGCGCACCTACAAATGGTAATGTCTGGGAAGATGGAGGTGATAAACATCGTCGGGTTTTAAGGGGTGGTGCATGGAATTTTGGTGCAGAACTTTGTCGCAGCGCTAGTAGAAGTTGGAATGAAGCAGACGGTGGTTTAAGAATGTGTGGTTTTCGGGTAGTATTTTCTGTTTAAATTGAATTAGTAGTGAGGACTTTAGTCCTCAAAGTTAACAACAACTAATCTAAATTAAATTCCACAAATTCCGGTAATCCTGGATATATCATATTCCGATCTATGGCTGAGAAAATTTTATTATTAGTATGATCAGAATTTAAACAGCGACAAACTAATTGGGCAACATCTGCACGATGAATAGTACCCACAATCTGAGGATTTTCGGTGATAATTCCGTTGTTGGTTGCTGGTGCTGATTTTAAACCACCAGGACGGATAATTGTATAGTTAAGTCCGCTGGAAATTAAATATTGTTCTGCTTTTTCTTTTTCAATTAAAACTGGTTTGAGTGCTTCTAAAGCTTGGGGTGGTAAAGCCACCACACTATCACCACTACCAATGGAAGTTACGAGAATAAACTTTTTAACTCCTGCTTTGACTGCGGCATCAATGAGGTTTTTATTACCGATATAATCAGGTTTGATATTATCTGTAGGTAAACCACCTAATGTACTGATAACGGCTTGAATCGGTTCATCTCCTAAAATTGCCTGTTCAATATCAGTTACATTTAACGCATCTCCTAGAATTGGATAAACACCCATTGCTTTTGCTACCACAGCAGCGGCTTCTGTTCTCAACAGGGCTTTAACTTGGATTTGTTGTGCTATCAAATATTTAGCGATTTCTTGCCCAACACCGCGACTAGCACCAGCTAGAAAAATGGAAGATGAGATTAACATAATTAGTCTATAAAAAAGATGCTATACTTACATTTAGCACAAAACTGTCATTTTAGAACGGAACTATTTCAAAGGCAAAAGTACCAATTAAACGTTCATCAATATAGACTTCTATTTGATGTTTACCCAAAGGATCTCCAGCAGCAATAGTCCAAAAATTTTCAATTACACCATTCACAGGTGTTACTGTGCGCGTGGAAGTTGCTGTTTTTCCATCTTTCGATATGGAGAAATTTTTATTATTTTCTGTTGTCCAAGTTTCGGGAGCTTGTGGTAAAGTTAAAACTTCGCGCCATTTGACTTTACCTTGATAATTATCAATTGTAATTCTCCAACCATAAGCATCACCTTCTTTTAAGGGAACTGTAGTTGTTGGAAAAAAATTGACTTTCCCTTCTGCGTTGACTATCTTTACGCCAAATTCACTCTTATTAACAACTAGTTGCTGATTAATAATTGGTTGATCATAATTTGTTGTACTTGCTGCCAAAGCCATACTAGACTTATGGAAAGCCGGAGTTATCATCGGCAATATCAAAGAAGCTGAAACTAATAAAAACTGGAAATTTATAATTTTCATCAACTTTATTTTCTAGTAAATAAGTAGGATACAAAATGTATATATCCTACTCTAAAAAAATATTTTTGGCAATAACTAATCTTCGTCAAGTGCAGGTAAAATTTCTTCAAATTGCCACAATTGATCTTTATTTTCTAGAAACCAAATCCGAGTTTCTGTAGTTAATTTACCCCAGATCACATCAACGGGAATATGGGGAGAAGCATATTGAAACTCTTCACCAAGAATTCTGAGATTATCCTCTATATTCCGAGGAATACCAAAATCCTCCCAATCAATTTTGACATTTCTGCTGATAACGCCCGCAGTCGGATCAAAAACTAATTGTGCGGCTCTAATTAAGTCAGCAAAGTGTTGTGCTTTTAATCCAATTACTTCTTGGATTTGAGGTGATTTTTGAGGATCTTGAGACATTTTCGCTGGAGTTATGTAGATGTATAATTTGGAAAAACTACTGCCAGAGATGATCCCACTGTCTCTACTTTAACTCAAAAAATCCCCAAGAAATCAATATTTTCAAGATTAATTATGCAGTTTCTACAAAAACTGTAACTGCGGCTACAGCTATCAACATTTCATCATTTTTATCGTTGAGAGAAGCAATTGCTAAACCATTAACTACCATTCCCCCTGCTTCTAAGATGAGGGTTTTTTGACCAAAGGGAAGAACAGCTAATACTTCTGTTTCCCGTACTTGTTCGGGGTAAGGAACGGCAATTTTGACTTCTATAATCATTTCATTGGGATCTTTTAAGCCTGCTACTTCCATAATACCAAGCAACGCATTGTGAGCGATCGCATTTCTAACTGCTCTTGCTGCTGCTACCGTCGGTTCTTGTCCATGTTGGTCTACACCCATTCCCATTTCGATAATAAACCGTTTTAGTGGCATAGTTAAATTCCAGTAATTGTGTATCTATTAATGTAACGTTGTATGGGGTGGTTATGTAATTTTTCTTAATTTAAGGTCAAATACTAAAACTGTCATCAATAATTCTCGGTTTTCATCATCACGTTGATGTAACTTAAATCTAAATTCATTTTCTGTCTGAGAACCTAGTAGTCTGTCAAATAAATTTTTACTCCAGTCCAAATATAATTATGGCAACTCTGACATCTTTATACAGGAATACTGCGCTATTTACTATTTAGCAGTGTTTGATTAACTACTATTTACTATGATTCATTTTTAACTAGTGTCAGTTCAGAAAGTGTCACTCTCTACACTAACCATTTGATTTTAAAAGACATATCATTAGTGAATGGAAGGAGTGATACCACTTCAGCTTATATTTGTCACAATTTTCCTCGCACTACTTATACTTTTTGTTATTTAAGTTGCGGGTTTCAAATGTTACAAAAATAGTGAATTGGTATAATGTTATACGGGGAAACGCTTGAGTTACAAAACTCAGGCGTTTTTTATGTGTAAAATAGTTATATTCCTATAAATAGTATTAATTTATCAGTGTTTAATAATACTATTTATGTTTATATAGGCAAAAATTTTTGTGGTGATAAAATGCCAATAAACAACTTAGGAACTATTCTGGAGATAGAGGTTTTGTTGCTCAAGTAGGTTAGATATGGAAACTGAGGAACTAAAACGGCGTTATCTTGCAGGAGAAAGATATTTTGTTTCTGCTAAATTAATCAGGGCTAAATTAATTAATGCCTATTTACCCGGAATTAATTTATGGGGAGCAGATTTAAGTGAAGCTAACTTAGCTAAAGCTAAACTCTGGGGAGCAGATTTGAGTGGAACGAATTTAGCAAAGGCAAATTTGACTAAAGCAAATTTATCTGGTGTCAATCTCACTGAAGCAAATCTTCGGGGTGCTAGGCTGCATTATACTAAGTTATATGGAGCGAATTTACATCGTGCATATTATGATGAAAGCACCAAATTTCCTCGAAATTTTGATCCTCTTAGTCACAATATGCAAAAGTTGTAATTACAGCAGGAGTCAGGAGTCAGGAGTCAGGAGTCAGGAGTAAAACTGTCTTTGTGTATAGGTTTCAATTTAGATTCTGTACCCCATTAATCTGCAATTTGCTGCAATTCTGTAATTGTCAATTAAACTTCTTCTGGTGCTGGTATGGGGAATATTTCTCCAGCTAAATATGCGGAAAAGTGCTTTTGAAAATAAAGCCAAGATGTCATATCTTCCCCCTCAACATAATTTTTTGGGGCTGCTTTATATAAAGGAACGCGAGTATTTATTTCCTGTTGTAAAATCGGGTGTAATGCTTGTAAACCGCTGACTTTATTACCTGTAGCACTGTAAATTAAATAACCAGGACGTTCACCCATTTTCATCCAAGGTAACCATTGACCAATTCTATCCCAAGACAGGCTTAATTGCGTAACTGAATTTAGTTCTGCATTTTCTAATTCTGCTGTAGGTACAGAGATTTTAAATAATTCTGCGGCTTGATAAATTCCTCCTGGACAATAATCAGCAAATTCGGGATTTTCGGCTAACGGATTCGGATAGTTAGGAAAGATATCAAATACAAAATTAGTTTTTTCTCCTGCTATTTGGACAGGTAATTTATTTTTAAATTGACCTTGAACGGGACTATTAGCAACGTGCATAACTGTAACTTTTTCCTCTGTCCAAGGGTTTTCCCATTGATGTAAAATCTCCTTTGTTTCTGGGTTGAGATAATAAGTCAGTTCTCTAGAAGTAAAATCCCAACTACCTTCCCCAGTGGGAATACAACGACTTACACTCATTCCCACAATTTTAAATAATAATTGTCGTTTTTCTCCAGGAATAAAACTATAAATATTCCCTGTCCAACTCAAAAAATTAGATTCGTTAGCATCTAAAGAAGCACGGGTTTTAATCCATTGTTCAACATCTACTAATTGGGTTTGTCCTATCATGCTATATCTCCTGAAATTTTAAATTTTGTTAAATTGGCTAATTTTTACTTACTTTCCACTATATTCCAAAAATAGGTAGTAGCCCAACGATTACCTTTTGTTTTCATGGAACTCACACCTAACCCTGTAGATGTAGGATTTTGCCAAATCATTAACCGAATTAATCCATGATCTGCATTTTGATGATAAAGTCGAATAGTCTGTAAAGGTGAATTTACCCGATATAGTTGATAAGCTGTAGTTGCGGTTAATTCTCCTATTTCTCCAATCCGATAACCAAATTGTTGCCAATATTGAATTGCAGAAATAGCATCTGGGACACCAATACAGACTTCATATATGCTGCTAATTGTTGTATTATTGTTTGAATTCATAATTTATTTAGGGAGAAAATTTTATGGTTAAACGGAATAATTCAGTTAAGTCCATGTCCGCAAACGGGGAAAGTTATGAAGCTAAGATAGCAGAAATTGAAACTATTATCACTCGCATTGAAGGAGGTGAATTACAATTAGCGGATATATTTGCAGAATTTGCCACTGCGGTTGAGTATTTACAAGAATGTGATAGTTTTCTACAGCAGCAACAGCAGCAGGTAGATTTGTTAATTGAAACTTTGCAAGATGACCAGAAGTAAATAAACGGAAGACAACCAAAATATGCGACAATATGCAAATTTTCCTGAATGCGTTATCTTAGTTGAGTTTTGTAAAATTGTCAAAACCAAATAAGTAATAAATACTTTTTAAATACAGCCAAAGATACTATTCATTATTACCGTAATTGTGGTAATTGCCAAAATTAGTTAATTCAGGTATCAGAAATAAACATCATTTTGGATATGTTGAAACTTTACCTGATTAACCAAATTAAAAAAAAAATTAACTTGTGAGACTATTTGCTAATTAATAACTACGGCTTACAAATCTTTCTGAGGAATCGGTTCATGAAACTCGATCATTAATTGCATGGTTTCTACGGCTAAATCACGTAAATCTTGATTGAGATATACAGCACCTTGAGAACCAAACCAACGGTCAAAAATCGCCACATATTTGGGGTTATTGTTCACAAATCCTTGCATAAATTTGACGAGGGAATAATTCACTGAATTGAGGAATTTAGAGTTATTCTCAGGAACCATACAAGCAATTCCTTCTCGTGAATAGGGACGAGGGGGGACTATGGCAAAACTATCTGGATTTTTTGCTGTTTGTAACCATCCCTCTAAAAGAATACTATCGGATGCAAAAGCGTCAATTTTACCCTGTTCCAAAGCTGCAAATGCTTCCGGTCTAGTCTTAAAATATACAAGCTTAGACCGGGGTTGTATTTGCTTGATTGCTTGTTCATTGGTAGTTCCAGCTAACACACCCACACGCTTATTAATCAGGGATTCTGGTGAACCTAAATTGGTTTCCTTTTTAATTAAAATTTGCGTCCCTGTGACACCATAACTAATAGAAAAATCAACTTTTTTATCTCGTTCCCAAGTAAAACTACTGGCATCACAGACAATATCAACTTGTCGGTTAATTATCTTGGGAATCCTTGCTGCTGGGGTAACTACAACTAATTTAAGTGTAATTTTTTTGCCTAATTCTTTCTCTAATTGCTGTTGGATTAAAGTTAGCATATCCACAGAATAACCAGTCAATTTTCCTTGACTGTCGGAGTAGGCAAATGGTAAAGCATCTTTACTTGTACCAGCAGTTAATACTCCTGTCCGTGCCACCTTTTCCATCACTGTTTCTGCCTTAGCAACACCGGGTATTAATCCTGATAATATCAAACCGAAGATCACAGGGGCAATATTTTTATATATCTTCGACATAGTGAAAGCAGGTAAATGGGAAAGATTTATTTTGGTACTTACAAACATATTAATCTTGGGGAATCCATAGAATCAAAATGATTAAATTATCTCTATTAAAGATCAAGTTAACAGTTCTAGAAATGATTCTTCACATTAGATCCTGCACAGAATTATGAAACCAATTAATTCATCCGTCTTTATCTGCGTTTATCTGCGTTTATCTGCGGTCAATTATTATTGAAATCTGATTCTATACAACTTCATTTTAATTTGGTATTGCACAATTATTGATAGTTATATGTCAGGATTTAATTGGAATTGATCGCTTGCAAAGTCATCATCCTTACTCTATGATATTTTAAAATAATGGTTTATAAACGTGGAAATTAGCTATTTTAGGTAAATTTATGACAGAAATTAAATTTTCTATTGAAGGTGAAGATGCCATTACAGCCGCAGAGGAACTTTTGGCAATTGAAGGTATAACTGGTAACTATACCGTAAATTCAGAAGATGTGAAAAAAGAGGCAGTAATTACCACTGTTGCCACTATAGTTGGTTTGGTGGGTGGAACTCTAGCGATCGCTGAACAAATCCGCAAATGGTATCAAGAGTATAAACAAAAACAATCTGGTAAAAAAATTGACAAAGTTCTGATTGTTGGCCGCAACGGTAGACGATTGTTGTTAGAAAATGCTACAATTGAACAAATTCGCCAAATTTTAGAATCATAACGTGCAGATTCTTCACCTTGACCTGAAAGCCGTTGCCGGTAATTATGTAGAGTTACGCTACTTTACTGATAATTACAACAAATACGAAAGACGTACACTCCCCTTGAGCGAAATCAGCGATTTAATCGAGTCAGCAGAAATGTACTATTACGTTCCTGTTGACTCATTTGCTCAAGATTATACAGTGACAGGATTACGGCTGTATAACTGGTTAGATGGGAGCGATCGCTTTTTACAAAAACTCATCAACCAATATCAGCGTCAAGGAATCATTTTAGCCATTGCTACAGCCGAAAAACTCGCCCATTTACCTTGGGAAGTTCTGCACGATGATACAAGCTTTCTCGTTGAACGGTCAATTATTCCTGTACGGTGGGTATCATCGGACTCTGTGAAAACATTGTCTGTGGAGAAAAACCCAGAAAACCGGGCTTTGCAAGTTTTATTTATGGCTACTTCCCCCCAAGGAGTAGAACCTGTATTAGATTTTGAAGCCGAAGAAGCGCGAATTTTAAAAGCCACAGAAAGACAACCTTTAGCTTTGACAGTGGAAGAAAGCGGTTGTTTATCAGAATTGGGTTATTTAGTCGCAGATTACGGTAAAGATTATTTTGATATTTTCCATATTACCGGTCATGCCACAATTACCAACGGACAACCGGAATTTATTACCGAAACCGAAACCGGAGAAGCTTTTTATGCTAGTGCAGAAGATATCGCTAAAGCACTACAATTCCGATTACCCAAATTGATTTTCCTGTCTGGTTGTCGCACTGGACAAGCTGGTGGTGATGGTGCTAATTATGGTTCAGTCCCTTCAATGGCGGAAGAATTGCTAAAAGCTGGTGCTAAAGCAGTTTTGGGGTGGGGACAACAAGTTTTAGAATCTGATGCAACGGAAGCAGCAGCCACATTATATAAAGAATTAGCAGCAGGAAAGCAAATCACAGAAGCGGTTGCAATTACCTATCAAACATTAATCAAAAACAAAGCGCAGGATTGGCATTTATTACGATTATATGCAGCCGATAGTTTACCAGGAGAATTGGTGACACCTAAAGGTACTCGTGGAAGGAAACCAGCACCACCGCTGTCTGTGAGTACGGAATTTTTAGATCCTGTAACTCAAAAAATAAAAGTCCCCACCCGTGAGAGTTTTGTCGGTCGTCGTCGTCAGTTGCAAAGTTGTTTAAGGACGTTGACACAATCAACTGAAGAAATAGGGGTATTAATTTATGGCATGGGAGGTTTAGGTAAAAGTAGTTTAGCCGCTAGACTTTGTGACCGACTCCCGCATTTTCAGCGTGTTGTTTTGGTGGGGAGAATTGATGAACCGAGTTTAGTGAGTCGGTTGGTGGATAAGTTGGATGATCACGAACAACGCAAACAGCTACAAAATCCTGATCAGGAATTGAAATTTAGGTTAAAGCGGGTATTTCAGCAGTTGTCGAACGCTGGGGAAAAGCCGTTTTTATTGGTGTTGGATGATTTTGAGGTGAATTTGGAATTGACCTCTCCCCCAGCCCCTCTCCTAGAAGGAGAGGGGAATATTACTCCCCCTTCCCTCGCAGGGAAGGGGGTTGGGGGGTTAGGTCGTTTGCAACCAATAGCCGCAGAGGTTTTAACAGCCTTGGTTTGGGCGATTCGGGAAACATACACCAATCACCGTTTAATTCTCACCTGTCGTTATGACTTTGAATTTAGCCAGTTGCGGTATTTCTATAAACAGCCCTTGGAGGGAATGCGGGGGGCAGATTTAAGAAAAAAGTGTAATCGTCTTGAGGCTTTTGGGGCAAAATTTCCGGTAGATGAGGCGTTGAAATCTCAAGCGCAGAGGTTAGCTGATGGTAATCCCCGGTTGCTGGAATGGTTGGATAAGATTTTGCAAAATTCCACAATTGACCAAATTGCAATTCTCAATCGTTTAGAAGTTGATGCGGTGGAGTTGCGAGAACAGGTTTTAGCTGAGGCTTTGCTGCAACAAATGGATGAAACGATGGGGGAAATGTTGTCACAGGGTTTGGTGTTTGAGTTACCAGTCCCCAGGGAAGCATTAACCGCAGTTTGTGAAAATATCCCCAATTTGGCAGATTATATCAATCGGGCAGTGGCTTTGGGATTGTTGGAAGTTAGTCCTGATGAGTCGTTGCGAGTACCGAGAATTTTGCCGTTGACGTTACCCACTCATGTAGAAACCTTGCATCAACAAGCGGCTGAGGTGTTGTATCGTCTGTGGTGGAAAGAAGGAAAAACCTCAATAGTGGAAGAACTGCTAGAAATTCATCGGTTAAGTAGATGGACAAAAATATTTACAGTCATTGCGAGAAAAGGGAAGTAATCCCAACCCTAGAAATCACTGAAAGCATTGGTAATGTGCAAGGAAAAGCCGTTACTTTTCACTAATTAGGTCGTATTTACGCCAACACAGGGAAAATAGAAGAAGCGATCGCCCTCTACCACCAGTCTTTAGAAATAACTGAAAGCATTGGGGATATCCAAAGTAAAGCCGCGACTTTACACCAATTAGCCCTTATCTATGCCAAAACAGGAAAAATAGAGGAAGCGATCGCACACTACGAGGAGTCTTTAAAAATCAAAGAACGTATTGGGGATACCAAGGGTAAAGCCTCAACTTTGCATCAATTAGCTGGTATCTACGCC
Organism: Anabaena sp. AL09; assembly: GCF_001672255.1. Lineage (NCBI taxonomy): Bacteria > Bacillati > Cyanobacteriota > Cyanophyceae > Nostocales > Nostocaceae > Anabaena > Anabaena sp. AL09. The sequence continues at coordinate 329 of NZ_LJOQ01000101.1, read as the reverse complement.
AATAAGGGAGAAATAGAAAAAGCGATCGCCCTCTTCCACCAGTCTTTACAAATAACTGAAAGCATTGGGGATGTCCAAGGTCAAGCCGCGACTTTGCACCAATTAGCTTATATCTACGCCAATACGGGAAAAATAGAGGAAGCGATCGCCCTCTACCAGCAGTCTTTAGAAATCACTGAAAGTATTGGGGATGTCAAAACTAAAGCCGCGACTTTGCACCAATTAGCTGGTATCTACGCCAATACGGGAAAAATAGAGGAAGCGATCGCCCTCTACCAGCAGTCTTTACAAATTACTGAACGCATTGGGGATGTCAAAACTCAAGCCGC